>JBPCWF010000686.1:0-4157 GCA_051009775.1 Hyphomicrobiales bacterium
GCCAACGTGACCGCACTTGCCGATTTCGACACTGATGAGCGTCAGGTCCGCAAGGATCTGGCGGCGCTCTACAGACTGTTTTTCAAGTACGGTTGGACCGATCTGATCGACACGCACATTTCGGCGCGCTTTCCGGGCAGGCCGGGGGAGTATCTGATCAACCCCTATGGCCTGATGTTCGATGAGATCACCGCGTCCTCGCTGGGGCGCAGCTGCTGGCGCAGGTCGTCCACGGTCAGGGTCGCCCGAAGATGCTCGAGCATCCGCAATACGCTGGATGGGATGATGTTCATGGTCCTTGCCTCAACCTGCCGCGCCTCGCCGGCCACGGAGAAGCGCTTTGCGGCACCCTTCTTCTAACGGAACTTGGCCACGCCGCGAAACTAGCAGAATTTGGCTTAGATTTGGATTAATCGGGCGCGAAACGGACGGACGGCGTGCCAGCCTGGATGGTATTGAAAATAAGCGCGCCGGTCCCGATATCGGCGCTCATGCCACGCCCGGCCAAGCTCAACGCACACCTGTTTCCAAGACGGCACGTAATGCTTGTGTCGTGCGTTTCATTCGCTATTGTGAGCGCCCCCGGGCCGGGCATCCTCTAACAGTTAGCGGTACAGCAGACAAGAGGGTGGAGCGGGGACTGCGGATCGTGCGCCCTCATTTGGCCGCACGGCTGGCAATCCTTCCTTTGCAAGCTGTCATATCGCACAGCAATCGTTTTGGGCAACCGGCAGCAACGGGTCACCATTATGCACAAGCTTTTCGTTCCCTTTCTGGCAATCGGCGCGCTCGCCCTGACGGGATGTGATGACGGCGTTTCGGAGGCGCAGACGGCGCAGCAGCCCCCGCCGCCGGTGACGGTTGCGGTGCCGTTGCAGAAGAAAGTGACCGAGTGGGACGAGTTCACCGGGCGTTTCGAAGCCGCCCAGGAGGTGGAAATCCGTGCCCGTGTGTCAGGTTTCCTGGACAGGGTCTCGTTCCGTGACGGCGAGATCGTCAGAAAAGGGGCGCTCCTGTTCATCATCGATCAGCGCCCGTTCAGGATCGCGCTCGAACTTGCGAAAGCCCAGGTCGAACAGGCCCGCGCGCAGCTTGATCTCACGGCCAACGAGGTCAAACGCGGGGAACCTCTGGCGCAATCCAACACAATTCCCCAGAGCGAGCTCGAGTCGCGCCAGGCACGCGAGCGCGAAGCTGCGGCACTGCTCAAGCAGGCGGAAACCCGCGTCCGTGACGCCGAGTTGAACCTTGAGTGGACCGAAGTGCGCGCGCCGATCTCAGGGCGCATTTCGGATGCCCGCATCGATGTCGGCAACCTGATCTCAGGCGGGCAGGCGAACTCCACCGTGCTCACCACCATTGTCTCGCTAGATCCGATTCACTTCGTCTTCGAGTCCAGCGAGGCGGACTATCTGAAATATTCCCGTCTCGCCCGCGCCGGCCAGCGCCCGTCCTCGCGTGAGACGCGGAACCCGATCGCAGTCCGGCTGGCGGATGAGAAGGAGTTCAATCACCTGGGCACCATGGATTTCGTCGACAACGTGCTCGACCCGAATTCCGGTACGGTCCGCGGCCGCGCCCGGCTCGCCAACAGCTCGTTTTTCCTGACCCCCGGCGTGTTCGGCAGGATGCGGTTGTTCGGCGGCAAGTTCGACGCCTTCCTGGTTCCCGATGCGGCCATCCTCTCCGACCAGGCGCGCAAGATCGTGCTCACGGTCGCGGATGACGGCACGGTGGGACCGAAAGTTGTCACCACCGGCCCTCTGTACGAAGGTTTGAGGATCGTGCGGTCGGGCCTCGACGCCGGCGACCGGATCATCGTCAAGGGCATCCAGCGCGCCCGTGCCGGCCAGAAAGTGACGCCGCAGGAGGGCAAGATCGAGCCCTCCGGCACAGCCTCAAACTGACCGCGGGGAGCGCGCCATGAACTTCTCGCATTTTTTCATCGACCGGCCGATCTTTGCCAGCGTCATCTCGATCATCCTGACCATCGTCGGGGCGATCGCCTATTTCGCCCTGCCGGTGTCGGAGTATCCCGAAATCGCACCGCCGACCGTGGTCGTGACCGCGTCCTATCCGGGGGCCTCGGCGGAAGTCGTGGCCGATACGGTCGCGGCGCCGCTCGAGCAGGAGATCAACGGCGTAGACGACATGCTCTACATCTCGTCGCAGTCGACCGGCGACGGCAACACCACGATCAACGTGGTGTTCAAGCAGGGCACGGACATCGACCAGGCCCAGGTTCTGGTGCAGAACCGCGTTTCGGTCGCCGAGCCCAGGCTGCCGGAAGAGGTCCGCCGCCTCGGCATCACCGTGCGCAAGAACTCGCCCGACCTGATGATGGTCGTGCATCTGACCTCGCCCGACGGCACGTTCGACCAACAGTACATCTCCAACTACGCGACGCTGAACATCAAGGACGTGCTGCTGCGCATCGACGGGGTCGGCGAAGCCCGGGTGTTCGGCGCGCGGGACTATTCCATGCGCGTCTGGCTCGACCCGGCCCTGACGTCCGCCCGAAATTTGACCGCCGACGATGTCGTCCAGGCGCTGCGCGGCGCCAAACTGCAGGTTGCCGCGGGCTCCATCAACCAGCCTCCGGCAACGTCGGAGGGCGGTTTCGAGCTCTCCGTCCAGACGCTCGGCCGGCTGTCCGATCCGGAGCAGTTCTCCGACATCATCGTCTCGCGCGACGACCAGGGCCGTGTCACCCGGGTGCGCGACGTGGCGCGGGTCGAACTCGGCTCGCAGGACTATTCCATCAACGCCTATCTCAACAACGAGGTCGCAACCGCGATCGTCATCTTCCAGCGCCCCGGTTCCAACGCGTTGGCCACGGCGGAGGCGGTGCTCGACACCATGAAGACGCTCGAGGCGCGGTTCCCGGCGGGTCTTGCCTACAGTGTGGTCTACAATCCGACCGAGTTCATCCAGCGCTCGGTCGACGAGGTGATCAAGACCCTGTGGGAGGCGCTTGTCCTGGTCGTCATCGTGGTGATCGTGTTCCTGCAGACCTGGCGCGCGGCGATCATCCCGATCGCCGCCATTCCGGTGTCCCTGATCTCGACCTTCTTCATAATGTCGGCCTTCGGCTTTTCGCTGAACAACCTGTCCCTGTTCGGGCTGGTGCTGGCGATCGGCATCGTGGTCGACGATGCGATCGTGGTGGTGGAGAACGTCGAGCGCTATCTGCGTCAGGGCTTTTCGCCGCGCGATGCCGCCTACAAGACCATGAGCGAGGTCGGCGGCGCGCTTGTCGCCATGAGCCTGGTGCTCTGCGCGGTGTTCCTGCCGACCGCCTTCATCACCGGCATTTCCGGCGCCTTCTATCAGCAGTTTGCGCTGACCATCGCCGCGTCGACACTGATCTCGCTTCTCGTGTCGCTCACCCTGTCGCCGGCGCTGTCGGCCCTCCTGCTCAAGCCGCATCAGGAAAGTCCGCCCCCGCGCAATGCGGTGATGCGGGTTCTGAGCTGGCCGGTCGACACATTCTTCAGGGGCTTCAACCGGCTGTTCGACAAGCTGTCCTTCGGCTATGGCGGCGTGACCCGCCAGATGATCCGGTTGTCCTCCATCGTGCTTGTGGTCTATGGCGGCCTGATCTATCTCGCCTATGACCAGTTCAACCGCACGCCTGCCGGATTCATCCCGCAGCTCGACCGCGGCTATTTCATCACCGCGTTCCAGCTGCCGGCAGGCGCAAGCCTCGAGCGCACAGACGCGGTCATCCGCGCGGCCACGGACGTTCTGCGGTCGCGCCCCGGCGTCAGACACGCGGTCGGCTTTGCCGGCTTCGACGGCGCCACCTTCACCAACGCGCCGAACACCGGCGTGATCTTCGTGACGCTCTCGGAGTTCGACGAGCGCCTGGAGCAAGGCCTGACCGCCGACGGCATCCTGAGCGACCTGCGCCAGCAGATGTTCCAGTTCCAGGAGGCGACGATCTTCGTGCTGCCGCCGCCCTCGGTCCCGGGCATCGGCACCGGCGGCGGCTTCAAGCTCTATGTCCAGGATCAGGCCGGCCGCGGCCCCCGGGCGCTGGAGCAGGCGACCTGGGCCATCGCCGGGCCGGCTAATCAGGTGCCGGGCCTGGTCCAGGTGTTCACTTTGTTCAACACGGCGACGCCCCAGATCTACGCCGATATCGACCGCACCAA
>JBPCWF010000687.1:0-5961 GCA_051009775.1 Hyphomicrobiales bacterium
CTCTACGGCCAGTCCTTCGACGTGCCAAAGCTCGATGACTGGACCGTCCCGCTCGGCAAGGCCAAGGTCCTGCGCGAAGGCACCGATGTGACGCTGGTGTCGTTCTCCCACGGCCTGACATACACGCTCGCCGCGGCGGATGCGCTGGCCGGGGAGGGGATCTCCGCGGAAGTGATCGACCTGCGCACCTTGAGGCCCATGGACACGGCCACCATCATCACTTCGGTCCAAAAGACCAACCGGTTGGTCACGGTCGAGGAAGGCTGGAGCGTGTGCGGCATGGGCGCCGAGATCGCCGCCGTGGTTATGGCCCAGGCCTTCGACCATCTGGACGCCCCGGTGCTCCGGGTCAGCGGCAAGGACGTGCCCATGCCCTATGCGGCCAATCTGGAGAAACTCGCCTTGCCTAGTGCGCAGGACGTCATCGATGCAGCCAAGGCGGTCTGCTATGCAGGATGAACCGACCATTTACATCTCGATTTTTCCATTCGCCTTGCTCTTGTTCATGCTGCTTTGGGTTCCCGCGTTCATCTTCATCCTTGAGAAGTTCAGCCTCAGAAGACCCAAAGCGAGATCGGATCGTGGCGGGTCCTTCGGCGTTTAGTGCAATCAACCGCTTGCGGAGAGTGTGATGCCCACTCAAATTCTTATGCCCGCCCTGTCGCCGACCATGGAAGAGGGCACGCTGGCCAAATGGCACGTCAAGGAAGGCGACACGGTTGCGTCCGGCGACGTCATTGCGGAGATCGAGACCGACAAGGCGACCATGGAAGTGGAATCGATCGACGAAGGTACGGTCGCCAGGATCCTGGTCTCTGAAGGCACCGAGAACGTCAAGGTCAACGCGCTGATCGCCGTGCTGCTCGAGGACGGCGAGGATGCCGCCTCGGTCGACCTCTCGGCCATGGCGGCTCCCGCGGCGGCACCGGCTGCCGCCCAACCGGCGCCCGCCCCGGCCGAACCCGCTGCTCAGCCGGCTCCTGCCGCTCCGGCGGCTGCAGCGCCTGCACCGGCCGCACAACCGGCACCGCCCAAGGCGAACGGGCAGGGCGGCCGGGTGTTCGCAAGCCCTCTCGCCCGGCGTCTTGCGCAGCAGAACAATATCGAGCTTGCGCTGCTTGCGGGCTCCGGGCCCCATGGCCGCATCGTCAAGCGCGACATCGACAAGGCGCTGAAGGACGGCGTGCCGCAGGCGGCCGTGTCCACGGCGCGCGCGCTCGTGCCCATGGCGCCGTCGGACCAGGAGATCCTCGCCCTGTTCGAGGAGGGCTCATACGAGGTCGTGCCCCATGACGGCATGCGCAAGATCATCGCCGAGCGCCTGCAGGTCTCCAAGCAGACGATCCCGCATTTCTATCTGACGCTGACCTGCGAACTCGACAAGCTGCTGGCGCTGCGCGCCACCTTGAACGACCGCGCGCCGAAAGATGACGACGGCAAGCCGCTCTACAAACTCTCGGTCAACGACTTCATCATCAAGGCACTCGCCCAGGCGCTGCAGAAAGTGCCCGACGCCAACGTCACCTGGACCGACAGCGGCATGCTGAAACACACGCATTCCGATGTCGGTGTCGCGGTTGCGGTCGAAGGCGGGCTGTTCACGCCGGTGATCCGGGCCGCCGAGACCAAGGGGCTGGCGGAAATCTCAAACGAGATGAAGGACCTGGCCGGCCGGGCGCGCAAACGCCGGCTGGCGCCGCACGAATACCAGGGCGGCACCACGGCTGTGTCCAATCTCGGCATGTTCGGGATCAGCCATTTCTCCGCCGTCATCAATCCGCCCCACGCGACCATCATCGCGGTCGGCGCCGGCGAGAAGACGCCCGTCGTTTCCGGCAACGATGTGGTGATCCGCACCGTCATGTCGGCGACGCTGTCCTGCGACCACCGGGCTGTCGACGGTGCGCTCGGCGCGCAACTGCTCGACGCCTTCAAGGGCTTCCTCGAGGAGCCCGGCATGATGCTGGTCTGATCTGGGGCCCGGCCGTTGCGTCCCATGAAAACCGTCCTTGCCTATGGCGACTCGCTCACCTGGGGGATCGTTCCGGGAACGCGCGAGCGCCATGCCTTCGCCGACCGCTGGCCGAATGCGCTGGAGCGGGAACTGGGGGAGGGTGTCCGGGTCATCGAAAACGGCGTCAGCGGCCGCACCACTGTGCTCGACGATCCCTACGGACCGGGGCGCAACGGCGCCGCGCACCTGCCCATGATGCTGAGTGCTCATGCGCCCCTCGACCTGATCGTCTTCATGCTGGGCATCAACGACCTCAACTACTGCTATGGCGGACGGGCGTTCGAGGCCATGCAGGGCATGACCAGGCTGGTCGAGATCGTCAGGTCGCATCCGCTCGAGCCGGGCATGGCGGCACCACAGGTGCTGCTTGTGGCCCCGCCCCATCTGCGCACCCCTGAAGACCCCGATTACGAAGGTTATTTCGGCCACATCATGGAGGAATCCGCCAAGCTGGCGCCGGCCTACCGACGCGTTGCCGGGGAGCAGGCCTGCCATTTCTTCGATGCCGCCGGGGCCGCCGAGGCAAGCCCGGTCGACGGCTGCCATCTCGATGCGGAGAACACGCGGGCTCTGGGCCGGGCGCTGGCGCCCGGTATCCGCAAACTGCTTGAGCTTTGACCTCTGGAGAGGCAAGAATGGTTTATGTCTGACACCAACTATGACGTGCTTATCGTTGGTGCCGGTCCCGGCGGCTACGTTACCGCGATCCGGGCCGCCCAACTTGGCTTCAACACGGCGATCGTGGAGGAAAAGCATCTGGGCGGTATCTGCCTCAACTGGGGCTGCATTCCGACCAAGGCGCTGCTCAGGACGTCGGAAATCTACCACTACATGCACAATGCCAAGGACTATGGTCTCTCAGTCGAAAACCCGGGCTTCGACCTGGCCGCCGTGGTCAAGCGGTCGCGTACCGTCTCGAGACGGCTCAATCAGGGTGTCGGTCATCTCCTGAAGAAGAACAAGGTCACCGTGATCGACGGGCGCGGCAAGCTCAACGGGCCGGGCAAGGTCGATGTCACGAAGGATAGCAAGGCGGTCGGTTCCTTCGCCGCCAAGCATGTCATCCTGGCGACCGGCGCCAGGCCGCGCGCGCTGCCCGGCATCGAGCCCGACGGCAAGCTGATCTGGACCTATTTCGAGGCGCTTGTGCCGGAGACCATGCCGAAATCGCTTCTGGTCGTCGGGTCCGGCGCGATCGGCATCGAGTTCGCCTCGTTCTTCCTGACCATGGGTGCCGAGGTGACCGTGGTCGAGGTGATGGACAGGATCATGCCGGTCGAGGATGCCGAGATCTCCGCACAGGCGCGCAAGCGCATGGAGAAACAGGGCATGAAGATCCTGACCGGCGCCAAGGTGACCGGCGTCGAGAAGGCCGCGGACAGCGTCACCGCGACCATCGAGGACGCCAAGGGCGAGGTGCAGAAGATCACTGCCGACCGGGTGATTTCGGCGGTCGGCGTGCAGGGCAATATCGAGGATATCGGGCTTGAGACCACCAAGGTCAAAACCGACCGGGGCACCATCGTCGCCGACGAATTCAGCCGCACGGACGAGCCCGGTGTCTATGCCATCGGCGATGTCGCCGGGCCGCCGATGCTGGCCCATAAGGCCGAGCACGAGGGCGTCGTCTGCATCGAGAAGATCGCCGGCATGGACGCTCATCCCCTGGAGAAACTCAAGATTCCGGGCTGCACCTATTGCCACCCGCAGGTCGCAAGCGTCGGTCTCTCTGAAGCGGCGGCCAAGCACGCCGGCCACAAGGTCAAGGTCGGCAAGTTCCCGTTTGTCGGCAACGGCAAGGCGATCGCGCTCGGCGAGCCGGACGGCATGATCAAGACCGTGTTCGACGCCAAGACCGGGCAACTCCTGGGCGCCCATATGGTCGGTGCCGAAGTCACCGAGCTGATCCAGGGTTTTGTCATCGCCATGGGGCTCGAAACCACGGAAGAAGAACTCATGCACACGGTGTTCCCCCATCCGACGCTTTCTGAGATGATGCATGAATCCGTGCTCGACGCTTATGGCCGCGTCATCCACTTCTGAGCCAGGGGAGCACAAGAAACGGAATGCGATTTCTCGAGAGATGGCCGACAGTGGCGGACCGGAATGTCGATGGAGAACTGGGCCATGGCCGGTCGGAGGGCTTTCAAGGTGAGCGCGGCGGCAGTGCTTCTGGCTTTCGCAGCCGCTGGTTACGCCGCGGCGGCGCAGCCGAAGCCGGTAAAGACCAGAGTGCTGACCGGAAAAGAGCGGATGCAGGGCAAGTGGGCGGACCCGCAGCGGGTCAACGACTGCAAGGTGCCCGTAAAGAAACGCGGTGACAGCAAACGGCCGGACGACTGCTCTCACGTCAAGCCGGCGCCGGGTGGCCAAGCGTCCCAATAGGTCGCGGGGGATGCGGCGCGGAGATACCTGCGTCAGGCGCGGGCATGACGGTTATCTCATTGAGGACAAAGTATAATCCGTCATTGTAGGGCTTGATCCGGCAGTCTTCGTGGGGAACTGGCGCATACTGTGGTGAGACCGGAGGTGGAGTTGTCGGCGGACGGCGTTTGCGCCTGGTTCAGCCGCGTCCTCATAGGACCTTGACGCTCAGGGGATCGTCGTCCATGTCTAACACCGGACACAGGCTCAAGGCGCGGTGGTGTTGAGCTCAGTGCCGCTGCCTTGACGGAGAGGGCGAACGAGTATGGACATCATCTACTGGATCATCGTCGGCCTGATCGCGGGCTTCATCGCCGCGCAGGTCATGGGCACCAAGAGCGACATCCTCACCAACATCATCGTCGGCGTGGTCGGCGCGGTGATCGGTGGTTTCCTTGCCGGTCAGCTCGGCATTGCCATCGGCGGCACGATCATCGGTCCGATCATTGTGGCGACCTGCGGCGCGATCGTCCTGCTCTGGATCATGCGCATGGTGCGCAGCAGATAGGCATTCGAATACATGGTCACCGTACTCGACACCGCGAAGCAACGTCCCAGGCATCCGGAAAAAGCCAACCGCCCGGACACGCCCGTGCTGCGCAAGCCCGAATGGATCAGGGTCAAGGCGCCGGGCTCGCCGGTTTACAACGAGACGCGGAACATCGTTCGCGAACACGGCCTCGTCACGGTCTGCGAGGAGGCCGGCTGCCCCAATATCGGCGAGTGCTGGACCAAGCGCCATGCCACCTTCATGATCATGGGCGACACCTGCACCCGGGCCTGCGCGTTCTGTAACGTGCGCACCGGACTTCCCGGGCCGCTCGACCCGCTTGAGCCCGTCGGCGTCGCCAAGGCGGTCGAGAAGCTCAGGCTCAAGCATGTGGTGATCACCTCGGTCGACCGGGACGATCTGGCCGATGGCGGCGCACGGCACTTCGCCCGGACCATCGGCGCGATCAGGGAGAGAACCCCAACCACCACGATCGAAGTGCTGACGCCCGATTTCCTGCGCAAGGACGGAGCGCTGGAGATCGTGGTCGAGGCCAAACCCGACGTCTTCAACCACAATCTGGAGACGGTTCCGGGGCTCTATCTGAACGTCAGGCCGGGCGCGCGCTATTTCCACTCGCTCAGGCTCCTGCAGCAGGTCAAGGAGCTCGATCCGGACATTTTCACCAAGTCGGGCATCATGGTCGGCCTCGGCGAAAAGCGCGAGGAGGTGCTTCAGGTGATGGACGACCAGCGTGCCGCGTCGGTCGATTTCCTGACCGTCGGCCAGTATCTCCAGCCGTCGCGCAAGCACCATCCGATCGACCGTTTCGTGACACCGGAAGAGTTCAAGTCCTACGAGACGATCGCCTATTCCAAGGGGTTTCTCCTGGTGTCGTCGAGCCCGCTCACCCGGTCGTCGCACCATGCGGGCGACGACTTCCAGAAGCTGCGCGCCGCGCGGCGGGCCAAACTCGGGGCCGCGTGACGTCCGGCCCGTCTTGTCATGAACACCTACCAGGTCACCGAACGGC
>JBPCWF010000688.1:0-3469 GCA_051009775.1 Hyphomicrobiales bacterium
CACTGGTACTGCGTAACGGAGATCCACCGCCGCCTAGTCGGTCGCCGAGCAGGCGGGTGACTCAGTGAAAGGCGCCAGCCCCCGGGCTGGCGCCTGTTTTTTTGCATCTTATTCCGTGTGAAGGAACGATGCCCTTGCGGGCGCCTTGAACGCGCGCAACGGACGGCTTCGAAAGCCCTTTCGGACCGGCGATCCGATCGATCCGGTCCGGCGGGGCGTCATGTCCCTATCGTATGTGCCGCTGCGGTGCCGCGATCGGCTCGTGGCCGCACTTCACCTCGTACCAGGTGGCGTCGTTCGGCATGTCGCCTCTCGCCTGGGCGAGCCGCCCATCGATGTAAACCAGGCCGTGACCCTGGCAGTACGGGCAGTACGTCTCGAGGCGTTCGACGTGAATGTCGCCGTAGCGCGGATCCTCGGTGATGACGAAGCTCGGGTCGTCGGCAAATTCCAGGCGGACCCGCTCCACCGTGCTCCTCACCACCTCCGGCGCATGGCCGCCCACGACCAGTGCAAGCTGCACCACCTCGTTCTGGCCGGTCGCCGGCCAGGCGCGGTCGGCAATCGACCACGGAATGATGCGGTGGCTCCCGTAAGTCATGGCCCTGACGACCTTCGTCCACAATTTCTGGCAGGTAATATCTTCGCGCATGCGTTTACTCCTACGCACTGGCGAGCAGAATCACGACGGCGATGGCGTGGGCAGCGTCCGCGACATTCCTTGCCCCTTCACTGCCGGCCCGCCGGGTCCTGCTTCGCACCCGATCAACTCCGGTGAGGATCCCCGGCGGCAGGTTCCACGTGCCGGGTCTCCGAACTAACATGCCGGCGATCGCGGAACGGGGTCTGTGGACAGGCCCTCGATCCGTCAGGTCCTTCGCCGGCGCCTGATTCGCATATGCTGTGGCGACAGTGTGTTGAGAATATGGACGGACCGACGCATCAGGGGCAATTGACCCTGGAGTCATCGCGCGCCTGCCTGCCCTTGACCGAGGGGCGAAATTCTGGCCAATGACGCTCGGGGCGGAAGACCCCGGTCGTTCAGCAGGGAAGGGTGTTGCCATGGGGCGCACGGTTTATGTCGACGGCGCATATGTGGACGAGGCCGAGGCCAAGGTGTCGATTTTCGACCGGGGCTACCTGTTCGCCGACGGCGTTTACGAGGTGACCTCGGTGCTCGGCGGCAAGCTGATCGATGCCGAACCCCATTTCCAGCGGCTCGACCGGTCCCTGAGGGAGCTGGAGATCGCCTGGCCGTGCACCATGGACGAGCTGATCGGGATCCATCACGAGCTGATCCGACGTAACGATATCGACCAGGGCGGGGTTTACATGCAGATCACCCGCGGCGTCGCCGACCGCGACTTCACCTATCCAGGCGACGTGCCCAGCGTGCTCACCGCCTTCACCCAGACACGCAACCTGATCGACCACCCCAAGGCCGCCACCGGCGTCAAGGTCGTGTCCATGCCGGACATCCGCTGGCGTCGGCGCGACATCAAGTCGATCGCGCTCCTGGCCCAGGCCATGTGCAAGCAGGCTGCCGCCGAGCAGGGTGCCTATGAAGGCTGGATGATCGAGGACGGCCATGTGACCGAGGGAACGTCGTCAACGTCCTATATCGTCAAGGACGACACGGTGATCACCCGGCCGATCAGCAACAGCATTCTGGCCGGCGTCACGCGCCGCACGGTGCTGCGCCTGATGGCGGAGCGCGCCATCGGCCTCGACGAACGGGCGTTCTCCATCGAGGAGGCCTATGACGCCGATGAAGCATTCATGACCAGCGCCTCGTCCTTCGTGCTGCCGATCGTCGAGATCGACGGCCGCCAGATCGGCGGCGGCCAGCCCGGGCCGGTCGCCCGGCGGCTGCGCGAGATCTACATCGAAGAAGCACAGAAGACCGCGATCTAGAGCATTTCGGTTCACTCTTTCTGACATCCTTATGTTCGCCGGACCGCGCCGTTGCGTGAGATGGCGGCGGAATGCTTGACATTCCGGGGTTTCGGTTTTAAGAACGCTCATATAAGAAACGTATATTTCATATATGAAACAATGACCGAAGCAACGCAAGCAAAACCGTCCCAGGCCGTGCTCGATGCCGTAGCCCTGCTTGAAGCCTTCGAGCAGGACACGGGCGAGAAGACTTTGGCCGAGATCGGGCGTGCCGCCGGGGTGCCCAAGGCATCGGCCCTGAGGCATCTCAAGGCGCTGGCGCTGACCGGCTATGTGATCCACGACCCGGCCCGCAAGACCTATGCCCTGGGGCCTGCGATCCTGACGCTTGCCGAGCGGTTCATTGCGCAGCAGCCCTCGGTCCACGCATGCCGGCCGGTTCTGGCCGCTCTTGCCCGCGAAACCGGGGAGACGGCGCATTACGCCGTGCTGCAGGGGCGCGATGTGGTCTATCTCGACATCGCAGAGAGCCCGCGGCGGATCAGGGCCTATGTCTCGCGCGGCGACCGGCAGCCGGCCCATTGCATGGCGTCCGGCAAGGCGATCCTGGCGCATTCGCACGCCGCCGTGGTGGATGCGTTCGTCGATGCCGGGCTTGTCCGCCTGACGGACCGCACCATCACATCCGGTTCTGCCCTGCGCGCCGAACTCGCCGCCATCAGAACGCGCGGCTACGGCCTCAACCTGTCTGAATGGATGGACGATGTCGGGGCAGCCGCCGCGCCGATCTTTTCCGGCTCCGGCCAGGTGGTCGGCGCCATCGGCGTCGCCGCCCCGATCTCGCGGCTCAACGGCGCCAACGCCGAAGAAGTCGGCGGCATCGTCCGGGCGTGCGCTGCGCGGTTCACCGACATGCTGGCCGGCAGGGCGGCCTGACCGCAAACCTCAGAGATCAAGAGTGAACGGGAGTATGACCATGAAACTGATCGATCTGTCCGTGCCGATCCGCGACGGCGAGGGCCGCCTGGGCCTCGAGAGCACGTTCGAAGAGCCTTACAGCTTCGAGGACGTGGGCTGGCAGGGCTCGACCTTTAAAATGTTCTGCCATTACGGCAGCCATGTCGATGCGCCGAACCATTTCCTGCCCGATGGCGCAAGCATCGACCAGGCGCCCCTGTCCAAACTCCTGGGGCCCGCCGCCGTGGTCGAGCTCGCGGACCACGGGCGCGATGCGGCTGTCACCGGAGATACGCTGGAAGACCGTGGCCGCCATGTGGTGCCCGGCGATATCGCCATTCTGCGCACCACCTGGAGCGATCAGCACTGGGGCACGGAGCCGTTCTGGAAGGAGGGGCCCTATCTCGCGGAGGACGGCGCCGACTGGCTGGTCGAGCGCGGCGTCAAGGCGATCGTCTACGATTTCTCGGAGGAATATATCGTGCGCCAGCCCGGCTTTCACGGCGACGACTGCGCCATCCACCACAAGATCCTCGGCTCTGACATCTACAATATCGAATATGTCCATAATCTTGGCCTGATCGAGGGCGAGCGCACCACGATCATCGCCCTGCCC
>JBPCWF010000689.1:0-3736 GCA_051009775.1 Hyphomicrobiales bacterium
GCATTGGGATAGGCGCAGACCAGGGTGTCGGCGATCTGTGCGATGTCGTCGACATGCTGGCGCATTTCCCTGGCGCCGAGCGCGCAGTTGAGGCCGATCGCCAGCGGCCTCGCATGGCGCACCGAATGCCAGAAGGCATCGGGCGTCTGGCCGGAGAGCGTGCGGCCTGAGAGATCTGTGATGGTGCCGGAGATCATGATCGGCAGTTCGACGCCCAGTTCGTCGAACGCGCCCAGGATCGCATAGATCGCCGCCTTGGCGTTCAGCGTGTCGAAGATGGTCTCGACCAGCAGCAGGTCCGCGCCGCCTTCGATCAGCCCGCGCGCGGCTTCGCCGTAGGACTTCGCCAGGTCGTCGAACGTCGCCGCGCGGTAGGCCGGATCGGTGACATCGGGCGAGAGCGACGCTGTCTTGTTGGTCGGCCCGATGGCGCCGGCGACAAAGCATGTGCGGCCGGGCGCGTCCGCCATCACCCGGTCGCAGGCCTCGCGCGCGCAGCGCGCGCCTGCCACGTTCATCTCGCGGGCGAGCGCCGCCATGCCGTAATCGTCCTGCGCGATCGACGTGGAGGAGAACGTGTTGGTCTCGACGATGTCGGCGCCGGCCAGGAGGTAGTTCTCGTGGATCTGCCGGATGGCCTGCGGTCGGGTCAGTACCAGGAGGTCGTTATTGCCCTTGAGATCCTGGCCCCAGTCGCGGAAACGTTCGCCGCGGAACTCCGCCTCGTCCAGGCCGAGCGCCTGGATCTGGGTCCCCATGGCGCCGTCCATGATGACGATCCGTTCAGCGGCAATCGCCCGGATTGCCTGCGCCACGGGAGTGGTGTTGCTGTCGATAATCTTGGCCACGCCGCGCTCCGCAGGGTGAAAACATCGCTATCCAATCATCTGGATGGCACAAGCATATAAACATATCTTTATGTAAAAACTCAAGCCCGTTTGTTACGACACGGTCTTGAACTGGGCGCTGCGCGCCCAAAGCGCGGCTTCCAGCCCGGCCGGATCTTCGCGCAGCATACCCCGGACATACTCGCACCGGGCATCCGTATCGATATCCATGACGCCGTCCTCGACACCCTTGAAAGCGGCGGTAACGATGACCCTGGGGTCGGTTTTCTCGCCGTCGACGAAATCAATCATGTCGGTGTCGATCAGCCCGGCATAGACCCCGAACACCTCGATGCCCCTGTCTTTCAATTCGTAGCGCATGCAGTGAGTGAGCGACATGGCGGCCGCCTTCGACGCACTGTAGGTGCCAAACGCCGGGAAGTTGGCGAGGCCCGCCACGGAGAGCATGTTGAGGATCGCGCCGCCGCCATTGCCGGCGATCACCGGGGCGCAGGCGAGCGACATGCTGGCGAGCCCGAAGACGTTGACCTCCATCTCGCGCTGCATGGGTTCGACCGAGCCCGCCTCGATCAGGCCGCGCGCTTCGAGCACGCCGGCATTGTTGACGAGGAAGGTCAGGTCGCCGGCCTGGCGTATGGCGGCGACAATCGTGTCCGGCTGGGTGACGTCGAGCCGCAGCGGGACGATCCGCTCGCCATGGGCGTCGATCAGCGGCGCCAGCGCGTCGGGATTGCGCGCGCCCGCATAGACCCGCGCCGCGCCATGCGCCAAGAGCTGTTCGGCGAACTGACGGCCCAGCCCCCTGTTGGCGCCGGTAACCAGGGCGACGGCGTTCTCGATCTTCACGGAGTGCTCTCCTCCTCAAACTGACATTGGACGCAAGGCCCCCACCATCCGTGACAAGGCGCGCGATTTCAACATTTGATGCGAAAAGGCAGGGGCCGATCGTGGAACCGGCGCCTGCGCCTACGTCATTGTGGCCCAGTCGACCGCGTCTTCGAGCCGGTCGTCGCCCCAGAAAATCTCATCGCCGACCGCGAATGTCGGCGCGCCGAAGATGCCACGCCGGCGGGCCTCGTCGGTCTCGGCATCGTAGCGCGCGCGAACCTCCGCGCTGTCCGCGCGCGCGATGACCTCGTCGGCGTCCTTGCCCAGACCGCCAAGGATCTGGCGGACATGATCGGGTTCGCCCAGCATTTTGTTTTCCAGGAACCACGACCGGTAGCTTGCGCGCGTGTAGTCCGGGCACCAGCCCTCACCAGCCGCCACGATACCGACCCGGTTGGCCAGATCTTCCGGATCCACCGGATAGACCGGCGGGCCCGCAAACGGCAGGCCATAGGTCTGTGCCCGCCGCTCGATATCGCGCCACATGTAGCGCGCCTTGACCGGTTTGGAGCGGAACGGGATGTTGTCCATCTCGATCATGATGGCGCGCACATTGAACGGGCGCCAGTTCACCTCCACCCCGGCCTGTGCGGCAACCGCGTCGATCCGCATGACGGTGAGATAGGTATACGTGCTGCCGTAGAAGAAAAAGAAGTCGATGCTCCGCGCCATGCCCGCCTCCGCCATATATTCGTTCGACCAGCATAACACGGTGGCGCGGACAGCAGAAAATGCACCGTCTGCCGGCGCTCAGGCTGCCGCGCCGCCCCGGCAATAGCCGTCCAGGAACGGCGTGCGGTAGCCGTCGCGGGTCCACAGGATCGGGAAATAGCTCTCGTCCATCTCATCGCTGTCGACACGCTTGTAACGGTTGTAGATGTAGCTGATCGCTGTCGGGTGGAACCGTGCTTCCGACGAGATGCAATGCGCGACCACGGCACGGCGCGGGCTTTCGCCCCGGTTGGTGCCTGACCCGTGCCAGGTGCCTCCGGCATGAATGGCGCAGCCGCCGGCGGGCACCT
Organism: Hyphomicrobiales bacterium; assembly: GCA_051009775.1. Taxonomy (GTDB): domain Bacteria; phylum Pseudomonadota; class Alphaproteobacteria; order Rhizobiales; family JAJFHB01; genus JBPCWF01. The sequence goes on from JBPCWF010000689.1 coordinate 2,759, forward strand.
CCACCGGCACGATATCGACCTCGGCGCCGACACTTTCCGCCGCCTGCTCGACGGATGCTCTGTAGTCTTGCGGCGCATGGAACGCACCCATCGGCGGAAACAGGCCCCACTTGTGGGATCCCCTTGCATATTCGACCGTGCCGCCCGCCGCGGTGGTGGGGTCGAGCGCGATCCACACCGTCACGTAGCCCATCGGGACGACCCAGTCGCAATAGCTGTCGTCCTGATGAAAGCCCAGCGCCCTGGCGCCCGGAGGCTTCCAGATCACGTTGTCCTGCCCGATGCGCGCACCCGGCCATCCGGCCAGTGTCGCGCACATCCGGCCGATGCCCGCATTCAGCACCAGAGCGGCAATCACGGTGTCCGACTTCCAGCCGTTGCAGATCTGGCGGGTGCGGTCGGGCGCGTCCCTGCCCTCCTGCCAGTTCCATTCGTCGGGATAGAGACCGGTTTCGAATTCGCCGCGAAACATCGGTTCGAACCGCGCAGCGGCGCGGGCCGCCCGCTCCGCGTCGATCAACCGGTCCAGGATTACGAACCCGTCGTCGTGAAAGCGTGAGATCTGGTCTTCGCCAAGCTCGATCATCCCCAACCTCTGCGCGCGGCGCGACATCATCGAAACCGTTGAACCGGGGACGTTATCGGCTGCACCGGAACGGAGCAAGCGTCCGCTCCGGGAAGCGCCCAGGCACAATCAGGTGGAGCTGACGTCCGCGCCGGTCAGGCGCAGCGCGCCTTGATCGACCATGATTTCGTCGCGGCGAAGGCCGCACTGCCCGGCACCATCTTGGCGCGCTGGCCGTTGGGACAGGCGAAGTGGCTGACCGATGAGGTCGCCACCTCGACCGCGGAGCTGCGATCATCCTGGGTGTTCTTGAGCGGACGTTTCGGACGTTGCACGGTCACGTCGTAACCGGACAGGGCCGAGCGATACTGAAAGGTAACGCTGTAGCGCTGGCCATTGAAATGCACCGGCTC
>JBPCWF010000690.1:0-6991 GCA_051009775.1 Hyphomicrobiales bacterium
GTGAGAGACATCAGGAAAGAACGTGAAAGAACCATCGAGGTGTTCCCCTTTGCTTTGGGCCGGCCGAGACCACCTCGCCGCGCCATGGACCGCAGATTGTTCGCCTGGATTGAGATGTCAATGAGACGTGCCCGGACGATCCGATCAATCCTGCTCAAGCAATCGTGAGCGGAGTTTAACGGATAAACCGTTATCAGGCACCGCCGGTGCCGCTTGAAGGGGGCTGGCCCGCTAACGGATTCTTCGCATCTTTTTCATAACTTAGGCTCAACTTGAGCCGCAGAGCTTGTATTGAATCATGACGGATCACGGCCTCGCACCGGTCATCGCCCAATCGGACTACGCGGCACCCGCCGCGGCCGCCGGCGACGCCGTGGCCACCGGCGAAGCCGTGGTCGATATCGCCTCCGGCCTGCCCGCCGGCTACACGCTTGACGTCGTCACGGATCTGGACGGCCTCATCGCGCTCAAGGACGAATGGGAGCGGCTGGAGACCGAGGCCGCGGCCGCGCACAACTTCTTTCAGTCCTTCACCTGGTGCAGCGCCTGGGCGCGCGCCTATCTGGCCGCCTCCGGCGATACCTGGCTCAAGACGATCGTTGGCCGCAGGCATGGCGAGACAGTGATGATCTGGCCCCTGATGGTGGTGCGGCACGGCCCCTTGTGCGTGCTCAAATGGCTGTCGGACCCTGTGGCACATTACGGCGACGTTCTTGTCGAACGGACGGACGAGGCGCGCGCATGGCTTGAGGCGGCGTGGGAAAAACTGACCCGCGATCCGAGCATCGACGGCATGTCGCTCAGATATGTCCGCGAGGACGCCGCCGTCCATGAGCTGCTGCACGCGAAATGCGTCGCCCTGCCCAACCGGGACGTCGCGCGATATCTCGATCTCAAGGCGTTTGAATCGCCGAAACGCTATGACGAGGCGCTGAGCCGCAACCAGCGTTCACAGCGCGCGAAACTGCGCAAGAAGCTGGAGCGCCAGGGTGAGCTCGGCTTTCGTGTCGCCTCGGGCGGCGACGGCTTCGACAATGCGGTGCACCTGGCGCTCGCGTTCAAGAAAAGCTGGCTGGACGAGCATGGCCTGGCCGGCGGCGTCGTCGACGACCCGCGCTTCGAGCAGGTGTTCATGGATGTCGCGCAGGGTCTGGACGCACAGGCGACATCCGTGGCGGGCCTTCTCACGCTCGACGGCTGGCCGATCGCGGTCGACCTGTCGTTCCGTTTCAAGGATCACTATTTCGGCTTCGTGCTCGCCGAGGACGGTGCAGCGCGAACGCATTCACCGGCCAAGGTGCTGCTCGACATGCGCCAGAAATGGTGCGTCGAGGAACGCTACGGCCAGTTCGACATGATGGCCCCGGACGACCCGTTCAAACAGCACTGGTCCAACCAGGCGGTTTCGGTCGATCACTTCGTCGTTTCGACCAATCTCTGGGGCACGCCCTATTGCACACTCTATCTGCGCGGCCTGCGTCCGGTTTTGAAACGCCTGTACCGGAACATGCCGCCCGCCATACGGCGAAAGGCTGTGCGATTCCTGAGCCGCCTGCGCCGGCTGGTGCGCCCGGTCGCCTGAACATCGGCCGCCAGCCCGGAGTTCGGTTGATAAAGGCCGGCTTAATAATTGATTTTATTCGATAAAGCTGAGAGGAGCCGCTCCGCGGTTAAGCATTTCGACGGATTCCCGGCCGGCGTCGGCATCTGGCATCGGTTTTGCTTCACAATCCACAGACCTATCGGCAACGGAAGTGAACCAAAACAGCCATGCTGGGAACGGCAGACCGCAAACCGCAACCGCTCGCGCGCATAAGCGCGGCCTCAGCCAGGGCCGGCCCGGCACGCGCGCCCGCACGGGCGCCGGTTGACGCCGTCTCTCCCTATCGCTTCAGGTTCGTGACCTCGCCGGCCGCGCTTTCGGCAATCGGTGCCGATTGGGGCGAGTTGGAAATCCGCGCGGGCTCCAGGTTCAATTATTTTCAGACCTTCGAGTGGGTCTCGAACTGGTACCGCCATGTCGGCGCGCCGGACGGGGCCGAACTGATGATTCTGACCGCCCGCCGCGACGGGCGTCTGGAGATGGTCTGGCCGCTCATGGTCGTGCGCCAGAACGGCTTGCGCGTGGTCAAGTGGCTGAGCGAGCCGCACCTGCAATATGGCGACGTGCTCGCCGCGGACGGGCCGGGCCTGACGGCGCTCCTGGACGACGCCTGGTCGCTGATTCAGACGCGCGGTCACCACGATGTCATCGCGCTTGGCAAGGTGCTCTCCACCGCACGGGTCCACTCGTTCCTCAAACGCCGCTGTCCGGTGGCCTGCAACGCGTCCGCCGCCTCACAGCTGGATCTCTCAGGCTTCGACAGCTGCCAGGGATTTCTCAAGGCGCTCGGCAGGCCGCGGCGCAAGCGCCACACCCAGCGCTACAACAGGATCGCAAAGCTGGGCGATCTCGACTTCACCGTCCATCTGGGCGGCGAGGCGCAGGCCCGCGTCGTGGCGCAGGCCTTCGTCTTCAAACGCGACTGGCTCGAACAGAACGGCCTGCTCAGCCAAACCGTGTTCGAGGCGGAATCCGCCCGGTTCATTGCGTCCCTTTCCACCCCCGTGGGCGACCGGCCCCAGATGGCGGTGGCCGAGATGACGCTTGACGGCGCGCCGATCGCGATCGAGATCGGCTTCATCTTCAAACGTCACTACTACGCCTATATGGGCGCCTTCGACTGGGCCTGGCGCGAGCACTCACCGGGCAAGGTGCAGATGCGCGAAATGATCTGCTGGTGCATCAACAACGGCATGGACCAGTATGATTTCCTGGGCACGCCCGCGGCCTACAAGTCCGAATGGACCGATCTTGAGATCGGGATGCGTGATTTCTGTGCTCCCGCCACACTGCGCGGCGCGGTCTATGCCCGCCTGTGGCTCGCCCGTCTCCGGCCGCTCGCGAAAGCGGCTTTCGAGCGCCTGACACCGGCCCGCCGCCGCGCGGTCCTGGGCACTGTCGGGCGGCTCACAGCGCGCCCAAGGGCATCGGCCTAGAGCATGTCTCCCGAAAGTGGGCACCGGTTTCGGGATAAAGACATGCTTTAACAGAGAGCTAGGGCGATGACGCGAATCAGAATGATCGCGACACGCTCTAGGCAACCGCCGGGCGCACCGCCTGGAGCATCGTTCCTTCATACGGGCTCATGATTGCTGCTTCCGATTTCAATTTGGCTGATCACGCCAAACTTTCAGATGGGCAGCGGAACCGCTGATTATTGTCTCGGCCACTTGCCGGTAGGGGCCATAGGCTTCATATCCAGCACATAGGCGGTTACGAGCGAACGTGATGCGACATGTCTCCCGAACAGTTCTGATCTGCGCGGTTTCCGTGCTGCCGATGTCGTGCAGCGAACCGGTCGAAGTGACCCTTCTGGAAGAGTTGCGGCATGCGAACGGCCTCGTGGTCCAGCGGCCGGAGGGGTTCGACGTGACCGAAAAACCCGACGGCTTCGCGTTCAACGAAGCAGGCGCGCTGCGGACTCCGCGTTCCGTGCGGGTCATGAAAGCGGCGAAGGCGCCATCGGCAAAATCCAAAGGTCGCCGCAGGCTTTCGAACGGTGCGGCCGCCGACTACGCGGTTGCAAGGCTCAATGGCGGGTCCGGCGGCAACGAGTACGCGTTCGTCGCATGGCACGCCGTCGGCGAAACATGGCTTGTGCTCCGCGCAAGGACACAATCGGAATGGTCCGAACCGAATTTCGCCGTCGCCTGGGCGGTGTTCGGTACGGCGCGGGTCGCGGGCCCCGCAGAGCAGTAGGTCCGCCCCACGGCGGTCGTCAGCCCTCGTTGAACCGGTAGCCGATGCCATAGACGGTCTCGATGGCATCGAAGCCCTCATCCACCGTCTTGAATTTCTTCCGCAACCGCTTGATATGCGTGTTGATCGCGCGATCGTCGACATAGGTCTGGTCGTTATAGGCGACTTCGATCAGCGCATCGCGGCTCATCACCACACCCGGCCTTTTCGCCAGCGCCTGAAGGATCAGGAACTCGGTGACGGTCAGTGTGATCGGGTGCGTCCCCCATGTGCAGGCATAGCGCTCCGGATTGATCGTGAGCTTTCCGCGCTCCATCGTGCGGCTGTCCGAGCGGCCGAACACGCCCTGGTCCATCGCGTGGGCGCGGCGCAGCAACGCCCTCACCCGCTCCATCAGCACCCGATGCGAGAACGGCTTCCGGAGATAGTCGTCCGCGCCCATCTTGAGGCCCCATAGCTCATCGATCTCATCTTCCTTGGAGGTCAGGAAGATGACCGGCAGCTCCGAGGTCTGGCGCAGCCGCCGCAGCAGCTCCAGCCCGTCCATGCGCGGCATCTTGATATCGAGTATGGCAATGTCCGGCGGAGAGTCCTGCATAGCCGCAAGCGCAGACACACCATCATGGTAAGTCTGCGTGCGATAGCCTTCCGCTTCGAACGCGATGCTGACGGATGTCAGTATATGACGATCATCGTCGACAAGAGCAATTGTCGGCACGTGGTTCCACCCTGCGCGCCCCCATTATTATGTTTCTTGTCCCGTGCTCGAAATTTGACCCCTGAACTGAGGCGAAATTTGGCGGGATGAGGAAATTTTCCACCAATTGGAGGATTTTCCCGACGGATTCGCACTTTTTGTGACGATTTTGCCACGTTGGGCACGGCAATAAGGAAGGCGCCGCGCCCGTCCGGCGCTATGATCGAGCCAGTTTGAGAGGATCACAATGCCCGGACCGAGCTTCACCACCCAGGAAGACGCCGTGATCGAGGCCGCCCGCGCCTTTGCGCGCGATGTCATCGTGCCGAACGCGGAGCGCTGGGAGCGTGACCGGTCCATGCCCTCCGATGTGCTGCGCTCGGCCGCCGCGGCCGGGCTCTGCCGGCTCCTGGTGCCAGCCGAAATGGGCGGCCACGGCATCCGTGTCACCGCGATGGCCAGGGTCATGGAGGAACTCGCCTATGCCGACATGGCGGCCGCCTTCGCACTGGTCGTGCACAACAACTTCTGCCGCTCGCTCTCGGCCAACGGGTCTCCCGGCCTGCTCGAGCGCTACCTGGCGCCGAGCTGCGACGCCCGGACCATCGGCTCGTTCCTTCTGACCGAACCGCAATCGGGCAGTGACGCCGCCAACCTGAAGACGGCGGGCGTGCGCGACGGCGGCGACTGGGTGATCAACGGCGAGAAGGCCTGGGTGACCAACGCGGACAAGGCCGGCGTCCTGGCCGTCTACCTGCAGACCGATCCGGCGGAGGGATGGCGCGGCATCGCCTGCGTGCTGGTCGACCGCGACACGCCCGGGGTCGAGCTCACTGGGCCCTACGACCTGCTCGGCGGCCACGCCATGGGCGCCGGCGGGTTCAGGTTCTCCGACGTGCGGGTACCCGCCACGCAGACCATGATCGAACCGGGCAAGGGGTTCAAGGCCGCCATGGGCGGGATCGACATTGCCCGCATCGTGGTCGCCGCCATGTGCGCGGGCATGCTCCGCAGCGCGCTCGATTGCGCCTACCCCCACGCCCTCGAGCGGCAAGCCTTCGGGCAGGCCGTCGCCGATTTCCAGGGCATCCAGTGGCTGTTGGCGGATGTCGCCACCGACCTCCACGCCGTAACGCTGATGGCCTATGACGCGGCCCGGGCGATCGATGCCGGCGAGACCGTGCCCCTGCCCGCCGCGCACGCCAAGAAGTTCGCCACCCGCGCCGCCCTCAACGGGCTCACCCAATGCATGCAGGCGATGGGCGCGGACGGCTCCAGGCAGGCCTTCCCGATCGCCCGGCATCTGGCCTGCGCCAAGGCGGCGCAGTATCTCGACGGCACGACGGAGATCCAGAATGTCGTGATCTCGCGCGGCATGCGCAAGCACTATGGCGGCTGAGACCGAACTGCCGCGGTCATACCCCTGGATCGCTCAGCGGATGCCGTGCAGCGCCATCACATCGCGCGCAACGTCACGTCCGCGACACGGGCACTGCTCTCGGTCCCGGTGTCGTCGGTATCGGCCGAAATGGCGATGTAGCGCAGCTTGCTCAGGTCGGGCATGCGCCCGAAGGCGCGGGCATAATCATCGGCCACATCGCGCTTCTCGCTGCGCCAGCTGCCATTCTCGGCGGCCGCGCCGTTACGCACGATGATGATGGCGCCCTTGTCGTAATACGGGTTGGGCAGAACGCTGTCGGGATCGCGCACGCCGCCCCAGACATAGGTCACCAGATGCCCGACCCGGGGGTATCCCAGAAGACTGCCGAGCCGGCCGAACAACGAGCCGCTTTTATCGTCGTCGAACCACAGATGAACGGCGATCGCGCGGTCGTCTCCGCCTTTGCGGGCCTGATCGGTCGCCGGGATCTGGCGGTCGATCCGCCAGCGCCAGCGCAGGGTCAGCTTCTCCTCGCTCAGGTCGGAGACCTGCCTGTAGAGAAACCCGACTGCGCCCTTCGCATCGACCCGCATCTCGCGATCCTTCACGATCGCGAACCGCGTGACGTCCTTGCCTTTGACCTTGAGCAGCTTCCACGGACCGCCGCCGATGAGGGACGGTGTCTTGGCCAGCCCGACCGCAGCGCCGCTCAGCATGAGGCCCAGGCCCAGCGCCGTCCCGGTCAGAAGAGATGTCTTCGTTCCCATGTTTCCTCCCCGGCTGAAGGTCCGCTTTGCTTTTGTTAGACCACATGGACCCGGCGGTATTGCGTCAGGCTGATGGCGGCATGGGTTCTCATGTGTCGTTTTGAAAGCAGCGCCATACGCCCCGGCGACAGCCTCGCAAAATTCCGAGCGGCCATTTAGCGCATGTGATCGCGCTGCCCGTGTCTCGCTTTCTCCACAGTTCTCCCTATTTTTGTTTCAGGGCCCGCGTTTGAGGTCTCCAACCGGGCGCATCGGGGGCGAGGCGCGTTGTGCCATCGCCGAGCGGAACCGAAAGGATTCACGGCATGGAACTGGACGCACTGCTGCTGGCGCGACTTCAGTTC
>JBPCWF010000691.1:0-7966 GCA_051009775.1 Hyphomicrobiales bacterium
TGAACGCCGAAAGCCGATCCAGCGCACCGATTTTCCCGCACCAGCACCTGTTGGGGATCGACGTGCTTTCCCCGCAGGATATCAGCGCCTTACTCGACCTCGCTGACAAGTATGTCGAGCTGAACCGCGAGATCGAGAAGAAGCAGAGCCTGCTGCGCGGGCGGACCCAGATCAACCTGTTCTTCGAGGCCTCAACCCGGACCCAAAGCTCGTTCGAGCTGGCCGGCAAGCGCCTCGGCGCCGACGTCATGAACATGTCGGTCACGAGCTCTTCGATCAAGAAGGGCGAGACCGTGCTCGACACGGCCATGACGCTCAACGCCATGCATCCCGACCTCCTGATCGTGCGCCATCACGCGGCGGGCGCTGTGGAACTCTTGTCGCAGAAGGTCAAATGCGCCGTGGTCAATGCCGGCGACGGCAGCCACGAACACCCGACCCAGGCGTTGCTCGACGCACTCACCATCCGCCGCCGCAAGGGCCGGCTGGAGGGCCTGACCGTGGCGATCTGCGGCGATATCCTGCACTCCAGGGTGGCGCGCTCGAACATTCTCCTGCTCCAGGCCATGGGCGCACGGGTCCGGATCATCGCGCCCTCCACGCTTCTGCCCACCGCCGCCGACCGGCTCGGCGTCGAGATCTTCACCGACATGACGGCCGGTCTCCAGGACTGCGACATCGTCATGATGCTCAGATTGCAGCTGGAGCGAATGAACGGCTCCTACGTGCCCTCGACCCGGGAATATTTCCATATGTTCGGTCTCGACGAGGCCAAGCTTGCGCGCGCCAAGCCGGACGCCCTGGTGATGCACCCCGGCCCCATGAACCGCGGCATCGAGATCGACAGCCTGGTCGCCGACGGGCTCAGGAGCGTGATCCACGAGCAGGTCGAGATGGGCGTTGCCGTGCGCATGGCCGTGCTCGACGCGCTGTCGCGCAACCTGCCCGGCGGAGGCAACGCGCCGTGACCCCGACGCTGACCCAGCCCGCGGCGGGACAGCGCACGGTGCTGCACAATGCGCGCCTGCTCGACCCGTCCGCCGGACGCGACGAATTGGGCGGCATCCTGGTCGAGGACGGTGCGATCGCCGATATCGGCGGCCACATCACCGCCGATACGGCCGGCGCCCAGGCGGGCGCGATCGACTGCGGCGGCAAGCTCGCCATCCCCGGGCTGGTCGATATGCGGGTGTTTACCGGCGAACCCGGCAACGAGCACCGCGAGACCCTCGCCTCGGCCTCGGAAGCCGCGGCCGCCGGCGGCGTCACCACCTTCTGCTGCATGCCCGACACCGAGCCCGTGATCGACGACATCGCGCTGGTCGACTTCATCCGCCGGCGCGCCCGCGACACGGCGCTGGTGCGCGTCCACCCCATGGCGGCGCTCACCAAGGGCCTCAATGGCGCGGAGATGACCGAGTTCGGCCTGCTCAAGGAAGCCGGCGCCGTGGCGGTCACCGACGGTCGGAGATGCGTCGCCAATGCCCGCGTGCTGCGCCGGTCCATGGCCTATGCCCGCGATTGCGATGTGCTGGTCGTCCAGCATACGGAAGAACCGAGCCTCGCCGAAGGCGGGGTCATGAACGAGGGCGAAGTCTCCATGCGGCTGGGGCTCGCAAGTATCCCATCTGCCGCCGAAGTCATGATGCTCGAACGCGACATCCGGCTGGTCGAGCTTACCGGTGCGCGCTACCACGCGGCGCATATTTCCTGCCTCGCCTCGCTCAACCGCATCCGGCGCGCCAAGGACAAGGGCCTGCCGGTCACCTGCGGTGTCTCGATCAACCATCTGGCGCTCAACGAGAACGACATCGGCCCCTACCGGACCTTCTTCAAACTGTCGCCGCCCCTGCGCGGCGAGGACGACCGGCGCGCCATGGCCGAGGGGCTGGCCGACGGGTCGATCGACGTCATCGTGTCCGACCACGACCCGCAGGACCCGGACACCAAGCGGCGCCCGTTCGCGGACGCCGCGTTCGGCGCCATCGGGCTTGAGACGCTGCTGCCGGCGGCCCTGTCGCTCGCCCATAACGAGGACGTGCCGCTCGCCCGCCTGATCGAGACCATGACCTGCGCGCCGGCACGGCTGCTCGGCCTGGACGGCGGCACCCTGGCGCAGGGCAGACCGGCCGATGTCACCGTGATCGATCCGCACGTGCCGTGGATCGTGACGCCCGAGCAGCTCCGGTCGCGCTCCAAGAACACCCCGTTCGAGGACCGCCAGTTCGAAGGCCGTGTGGCGCTCACCATGGTCGCAGGCCGCATCGTGCACCGGATGGTTGACGCGGCTTAAGCCGCTCCGTTGGAACGCAATCGCCGTGCCCCGGACTTGATCCGGGGCCCAGGGCATCACGGCACGGCCGAAACGCATCTCACTGAAACCGCGCCGGCTCCGAGATACGGCTTTCGACGGCCAGTCCGCCGCGTGTATACTGCCGCGTCGCAATTGCCGTACCTGTCTTATGATTGATCCGATCAGCTGGTCCCATGCCCTGCCCTATCTGCTCACCGCTCTCGCGGCGGGCTATCTGTTCGGCTCGGTGCCGTTCGGGCTCCTGATCACCAAACTGTCGGGGCTCGGCGATGTGCGCGAGATCGGGTCCGGAAATATCGGCGCGACCAACGTACTGCGGACCGGCCGCAAGGGCATCGCCGCGGCAACCCTTGTCGCCGATATCCTCAAGGGCGCGCTGCCGGTCCTGCTGGCAGGGTTCTACGGTCCCGACATCTCCGTCTGCGCAGCGCTCGGGGCCGTGATCGGCCATGTCTGGCCGGTCTGGCTGCGGTTCAAGGGCGGCAAAGGGGTCGCAACCCTGATCGGGGTCCAGCTCGGCCTCTACTGGCCGGTGGGCGTGATCTTCCTGGCGGTCTGGCTCGGCGTGGCGCTCGCGTTCCGCTATTCCTCGCTGTCCTCGCTCACCGCCACCGCACTGTCGCCGGTCTGGGCCGCATGGTTCGACCAATGGCAGTTCGCAGAGCTGTTCGTCATGCTTGCCGTCATCATCTTCTTCTCCCACCGGGCCAACATCGTCAGACTGCTCAAGCGCGAGGAATCCAGGATCAAGCTCAAGGGCTGACATGGGGCAATGGATCTGAACCATGAGGAACGGCGCGACTGGCTGCGCCTGATGCTGAGCGAGAATGTCGGTCCGGCCACGTTTCGCGCACTGATCGAACGCTACGGCAGCGCAGGCGACGCGCTGGAGGCGTTGCCGGCGCTGTCCGCCAAGGGTGGACTGCGACGTGCGATCCGGATCTGCAGCGAGGACCGCGCCGAGACCCACCTCGCGCGCGCAGCGCAACTCTCCGCGCGGTTCGTGGCCGTGGGCGAGACGGGCTATCCGAGCCTTCTTGCGCATGTTGACGATGCCCCGCCGATGATCTGCATACGCGGAAGGCCGGAGATCCTGGAACGGCCGTGCTTCGCTATTGTCGGCGCGCGCAATGCCTCCGCGCTCGGACGCAAGTTCGCCCGGACCATCGCACGCGACCTCGGCCAGGCCGGCTTCACCATCGTCTCAGGCCTCGCGCGCGGCGTCGACACGGCGGCGCATGAGGCCAGCGTCGACATCGCCACAGCCGCCGTGCTCGCCGGCGGCATAGACAACATCTATCCGCCGGAAAACGCCGACCTCCACGGCGCGATCGCAGAACAGGGCCTACTGATCAGCGAGCACCCTCCCGGCACGCAGCCGCAGGCGCAGAACTTCCCGCGCCGCAACCGGCTGATCTCCGGCATGAGTTACGGCGCGCTGATCGTCGAAGCCGCGAAACGTTCAGGCTCGCTGATCACCGCCCGGCTGGCGCTCGAACAGAACCGGGAGGTCTTCGCCGTGCCGGGCTCGCCCCTTGATCCCAGGGCGGAAGGCGCCAACAAACTGATTCGCGACGGCGCGACACTGGTCCGCTGCGCCGACGACATCTTGGAGGTCATTGCGCCGGTGCTCGACCAGACCGTGCGCGGAACCGCGCCACATCTGAGCGAACCCCCACCCGAGACACCCCCTGCCGCGGAGGGCGAACCGTCGCACAAGGCCAGAGCAAAACTCATGGAGCTGCTCGGTCCAGCGCCGGCGGACATCGACGACCTGATCCGTGAAAGCAAGCTCGACACGGGCACGGTTCTCACGATTCTGCTCGAGCTGGAGCTTGCCGGAACCATAGAGCGGCTGCCCCGCAACAAGGTGGCCCTGACCGGCTCCGGTTAGAGCCGTTCGTGACCGGTTTTCCGAATTTCGCCATTGACGCGGGGGCCCGGACAAACGACATAGGGTGACGCCGGCGCAGCGACGGAACGACGCAACGGTTCCTTAAGAGGTTTGACAGACGTTCGGCTTTTCATCATTTTCGGGCGCCCGCCGGGGTGAGGCCATGGCGGCGGGACAGTTGACTTCGCGTCGCCGGCCGACGCGCGGACATGCCTCACACAGCGATATTGCAAGGTGACACCGGAAGCGGAACAAAACGCAGCATGAATGTCGTTATCGTAGAATCGCCTGCCAAGGCAAAGACCATCAACAAGTACCTGGGCTCGGACTATCACGTCCTGGCGTCCTACGGTCACGTGCGCGATCTGCCGTCCAAGGACGGCTCGGTCAAGCCGGACGAGGACTTCTCCATGTCCTGGCAGGTCTCGGCCGATGCCAAGAAGCGGGTCAGCGCCATCGCAGACGCGGTCAAGGATGCCGACAGGCTGATCCTCGCAACCGACCCCGACCGCGAGGGCGAGGCGATTTCATGGCACGTGCTTGAGATCCTCAACCAGAAGAAGGTTCTGAAAGACAAGCAGATAGAGCGCGTCGTGTTCAACGCCATCACCAAGGGCGCGGTGCTCGAGGCGATGTCGCATCCGCGCCAGATCGACCAGGCCCTGGTCGAGGCCTATCTGGCGCGCCGGGCGCTTGACTATCTGGTCGGCTTCACCCTGTCGCCGGTTCTGTGGCGCAAGCTGCCGAGTGCGCGCTCGGCCGGCCGCGTGCAATCGGTGGCGCTGCGCCTGATCTGCGACCGCGAACTCGAGATCGAGGTCTTCAAGACCCAGGAATACTGGACGCTCGAAGCGGACATGAAGTCGGCCGCGGACGCGCCCTTCACCGCGCGCCTTGTCGATGTCGGCGGGCAGAAACTCGGCAAATTCGACATTCCCGACGAGGCCCGCGCCACGGCACTCGAAGCCGCGATCCGCAATGGCGACTTCAGCGTCAACAAGGTTGAAAGCAAGCCGCAGAAGCGCAACCCCTATCCGCCGTTCACCACATCGACGCTGCAGCAGGAAGCCTCGCGCAAGCTCGGCTTCTCGTCATCGCGCACCATGCAGATTGCCCAGAAGCTCTATGAGGGCGTCGAGATCAACGGCGAAACCCAGGGCCTGATCACCTATATGCGTACCGACGGCGTGCAGATGGCGCCTGAGGCGGTCACCTCTTGCCGCGATGTCATTTCGAACAAATACGGTGGCAATTACCTGCCCGGCGAGGCCAGGGTCTACAAGACCAAGGCCAAGAACGCGCAGGAAGCGCACGAGGCGATCCGCCCGGTGCAGCTCGACCGTGATCCCGCCCAGGCCCGACAGTATATCGACGACGACATGGCCAGGCTTTACGAGCTGGTCTGGAAACGGGCGATCGCCAGCCAGATGGAAAGCGCAACGATCGAGCGCACCACGGCGGACATCCAGACGCAAGGGGCCGACGGCGTCACCTACGGCCTGCGCGCCAACGGTTCTGTGATCAAGTTCGACGGCTTCCTCAAGCTCTACCAGGAAGACGATGAGGATGCGGGCGACAAGGAAGACTCCAAGCGGTTGCCGCCGCTGGCCGAGGGCGAGACGGTCTCGCTGGAGAAGATCACGCCGGTTCAGCATTTCACCGAACCGCCGCCGCGCTATACCGAAGCGACCCTGATCAAGAAGATGGAAGAGCTCGGCATCGGCCGGCCGTCGACCTACACCTCCACGCTGACCGTGCTGCGCGACCGGGAATATGTCCGGCTCGACAAGAAGCGGCTGGTGCCGGAGGACAAGGGCCGGCTCGTGACCGCGTTCCTGGAAAGCTTCTTCGACCGCTATGTGGAGTATGACTTCACGGCCAATCTGGAAGAGCAGCTCGACCGCATCTCGGCGGGCGAACTGGACTGGAAGCAGATCCTGCGCGACTTCTGGCGCGATTTCTCAGCGGCTGTCGAGGACATCGCCGATCTGCGTGTATCGCAGGTGCTCGACGCGCTCAACGAGTTGCTGGGCCCCCACGTCTTCCCGCCGATCGAAGGCCAGGAAGATTCGCGCGCCTGCCCGTCCTGCAACGAAGGCCGCCTCAGCCTCAAGATCGGCCGCTACGGCGCTTTCATCGGCTGCGAGAACTATCCCGATTGCCGCCATACCCGCCAGCTTTCCAACGGCACCGGTGATGGCGCAAAGGCGCCTCTGGAAACCAAGATCCTGGGTGTCGATCCGGAAACCGGGCGCGATGTCAGCCTTCATGACGGACGCTTCGGCCCCTATGTCCAGCTGGCGCCCGAGGAAGAAGGCGAAAAGCCCAAGCGCTGCGGCCTGCCGCGCGGCCAGGACCCGTTGGAAGTGTCTCTCGAACTGGCGCTCTCGCTTTTGTCGCTGCCCCGCGAGGTCGGCGCGCATCCCGAGACCGGCAAACCGATCACCGCCGGTCTTGGACGCTACGGTCCCTTCGTCCAGCACGAAAAGACCTATGCGAGCCTTGAGAACTTCGAGGAGATCTTCACCGTCGGCCTCAACCGGGCGGTCAGCCTGCTTGCCGAGAAGGCGAACAGCCGGCGCGCTTCGGCGAGCGTGATCAAGGAACTGGGCGAACATCCCGACCAGGGCGGGCCGGTTCAGGTCATGAACGGGCGCTACGGGCCTTACGTGAAACACGGCAAGGTCAACGCCACCCTGCCCAAGTCCTCGGAGCCCGACACCATAACCATGGAACAGGCGGTCGAACTGATCGCCGCCAAGGCAGCCAAGCCCAAAAAGCCGAAACGCGGTGGCGGCAAGTCCAAAAAAGCCACGGAGGAGGCCTGAAGGCTCTCGTAGCCGCGACGGCCAGCATATCTGATTTTGCCCAAGCGCCGAGCGACCGCGTCATCCAAGCCGTCGCCCCTGCCGAGCGAAGCGCAGATCCTGGAGTTCGTCCAGGGTCAGGAGGGCCGCGTGGGCAAACGAGAGATCGCCCGTGCGTTCAAGATCCGCGGCGCCGACCGTATCGAGCTCAAACGGCTGCTGCGCCGGATGGCCGACGAAGGCCTGCTTGAGAAGGACCGCAAGCGCCTGCGCGAATCCGGCACGCTGCCCCCGGTGGCCGTGCTCGAAGTCTCAGGCACCGACAAGGACGGCGACCTGACCGGCAGGCCGGTCAACTGGGATGTCCAGGCCCATGGCGAGCCGCCGGCCATCGTCATCCTGCCGCCCAAGCAGCGCGGGCGGTCGGGACAGGCGCCCGGCGTCGGCGACCGGATCCTTGCCCGGATTTCCAAAGTTACCGACAGCGCGCCGGAACCCTACCGGTACGAAGCGCGCACCATCCGCATCATCAGCCGCACCGGGCGCACCGTGCTCGGCATCTTCAGGAAATCGAAGAGCGGCGACATGCGGATCGAGCCGGTCGACAAGAAGACCCGCAACGAACTGTCCGTCTCGCGCGGCGACGACGGCGGCGCGCGCCCGGGCGAACTGGTCGCCGTCGAGGTCACCCGCGACCGTGGCCGCGGCCTTGCCAATGCCCGGGTCACCGAACGCTTGGGCAAGCCCGGCGGCCAGCACGCGATCAGCATCATCGCGGGCCACCAGCACGGCCTGCCGCACAAGTTCGGCGACGACGTCTTCGCCCAGGTCGAGGCCATGGGCCCGGCGCCTTTGGGCGGCCGGCTCGACATGCGCTCGGTTCCGCTCATCACCATCGACCCGCCGGATGCGCGCGACCATGACGATGCGGTCTGGGCCGCACCCGACGAC
>JBPCWF010000692.1:0-5570 GCA_051009775.1 Hyphomicrobiales bacterium
CTGCCAGGCCTTGGCATGCTGCGGGTCGTCGGGCCGGCCGTCACAGGTGAAGGAGAACTGGCACCGGTTGCGCATATGGGCGTTCTGATAGACCACGCCGCAGATCGAGCTCGGATAGGCCCGGCTCTCCACCCGGTTCAGGATGACCTGGGCGACGGCAATCTGGCCAAGCTCGCTCTCGGCGCGCGCCTCGTAATAGATCGCGACCGCGAGACAGCCGGTCTGCCAGTCGAGATCCTCATGGCGGAACTTGTAGGGATTGAGTTCGTCCATGGCGGTGACCGGCCGTTGCCATGCCGGATCGGGCGTCGCCAGGAAGGTGCCCGGGATGTGCTTGCGCGAGGGATGCGCCGGCTTCCGCACGGGCCGGGCCGCCGACAGGGAGAGGTCGGCCGGCTTGCCCATAACAGGGCCCGACGGCACAGTCAGGTGCTCCGGGGCGATGTTGGCCGGCGCACGGCCAGTCGTCACCACCATCGGCACAACCAATGCTGTCGCAACACAGACGCCTTTGCGGAACCGTTCCCAATTCACGTGTTGACCCGCCTTCTCTCCAAGAAGTACAGGTCACATTTTACTTATAAGATCTTTTTCTTATCTTCAGACAAGAAGAACGTTTTTATTCACTATTGAAACGAATTTTATACACTAGTTGCGAAATCATATACTTAATCAACTATAAAGCCGCGGGGCACCAGGACAGCGCCGTCAACGCGCGCAAAGCCCGTGAAACGGATCGCTCCAAAGCCGGCAAAACGGCGGAAATGCAAGGTTCAGACGGCTCTCGCCAGCAGCACCGCATCGCCTTCGGCGTAGTGCAGCATCGGATGTGCCACAAGGGGACGGCGGGCGGTTTCTTGGTAACCGAAGCGTTGATAAAGCCGCATTGCGCCCTCGTTCTGCTCGAAACAGATCAGGCTGGCACGCGGCAGACCAAGCGCGACGGCGCGCTCATGGGCGGCTTCGAGCAACGCCGTGCCGAGGCCCTGGCCGCGGTGATCCGGGAACAGGGCGATGCCGGAAATATAGTAGCTGCCGGCGTCTTCCAGCTCGGCATAAGGGCGCAGCACCGGGTCTTCTTCCGTTTCGCCGCCGCTTTCGGGCATCTCGAAGCCGTGCAGCATGCCGACAGTGGTGCCATGCCGTTCCGCAACCATGCAGTGCCGGTAGGAAAAGGCCACGTCATCGCGGGCATAGCGCCCGGCGCCGATCTCGGCCAGGCTGAGGCCCGGCGCATCGATCTTGCTCCAGATATATTCCGCCAGCCCATCCGAAGAGATCAGGAACAGCTTGGCGATCTCGCTGGCATCCTCGCGGCGGGCGTTTCTCAGCGTAAACCCTCGGGTCATCGGCCTTGCTCCAGCGGGCAGAACGGCTGCCCCAGTTTCAAAGCCTCCTTAGATTGGGGCGCAGCACGTGAATTCAAGCCCGCGCCCACTCCATTTGCACACAGACGCAATTCCGCTAGCCTGATGGCAGGGGCGGCGGCTCGGCAGCAAGGAACGGCCGGAGATGAGCGCACACGACCAGTGGAGCATCGACGACGTCGACGACGTTCTGGACGGGCTCAGGGCATCGCTCGAGCGCCCGTTCGAGGAGGCCCTGTCCCTGCCGCCCAGGGCCTACACCTCCGGCGGCTTCCATCGCCGCGAAGTGGACAGCATTTTCCGCCACGAATGGCATTGTGTCGGCCGCGAGGACGAGCTTGACGCGCCCGGCAAATTCGTCACGCTCGAGATCGCCGACGAGCCGGTCTTCGCGATCCGCGACAAGGACCGCATCCGCGCCTTCGCCAATATCTGCCGGCACCGGCTGGCGCGCTTGGTCGAGGGACGCGGTCAGGCCGGGCGCCTCGTTTGCCCCTACCACGCCTGGACCTACGGCACGGACGGCCAGCTCCTGTCGGTGCCCTACAAGCGCGACGGCTTCGATCCGGCGACCTGCCGGCTGCCCGAACTGCCGGTCGAGATCTGGCGCGGCTGGGTCTATGTCACGCTCAACCGCTCGGCCGAACCGCTGGCGCCCCGTCTCAAGGCGCTCGATGACGAGATGGCGAACTTCCGGATGGAAGACTACCGCACCCTGTTCGTGACTGACGAGATCTGGGACACCAACTGGAAGTGCCTGGTGGAGAATTTCGCGGAAGCCTACCACGTGTTCGCCGCTCATCCGAAGACCGTCGAGCCCGCGCTGCCGACCAGGCTCAACCGCTATGAGCCGGGCGCCGATGGCTGGTTCCGCTTTGTGCAGGACCGGGTCGAAGGCGTCGGCTACGAGTATGACGAGACGCCGCCGATCCTCAACGACCGGCTGAGCGAGGACCAGTGCCGGGCAATTCCGGTCTTCGGCGTCTACCCGGCCCACCTCCTGTCGCTCTCGCCCGACCGGATCTTCTGGCTGGCGCTGCAGCCCCGGGGGGTCGCGCGGGTTCGCGTGCGATGGGGCCTCGCGGTCTATCCGGGCGCGGTCCCGGACGGCGAACGCGACGAACAGATCCCCAGGCTCAAGACCGCCTTCGACGCGATCAACGCGGAGGACCGGGGCATCGTCGAAAGCGTCTACCGAAATGCCGGTTCCGAACTCGCCGCGAGCGGCCGGCTGCAGAGCCTGGAACTCTGCCTTTGGGAGTTCAACCGCTATATCGCGCGGATGACCTGCGGGGCGTGAGAGGGGTTGCGAGCGGGCATGGCTGCGGGTTCATCTCCCGAGCCGGATCAGCCCGTCGCACGGCCGGCCCGCCCGGCGGAAACGCAGTCCAGGCTATTGGTCCGGCGCCGGTCTGATCCTCTTGAGGAAGTCCCAGAGCGGCAGCGCCGCCAGTCCGCCGACAACGCCGGCGGCATAGCCCGGCAACGGAAAGCCCAGAACCGTCTGCCACAGCAGGCCGGCCAGATAACTCGCCACCAGCACCACCACAATGGTGAGCACCAGGCGTTGCCAGAAAGGCAGGAACAGTTTC
The DNA here is from genome assembly GCA_051009775.1 of Hyphomicrobiales bacterium. GTDB lineage: Bacteria > Pseudomonadota > Alphaproteobacteria > Rhizobiales > JAJFHB01 > JBPCWF01. The sequence continues at coordinate 2,960 of JBPCWF010000692.1, forward strand.
AAGTCCTTCACCCTCCAACGGTGTCAGCCGAAATTCGCGCCTTCACTTCCGTCATACATGATGTCAGCCGCATCGGCTATGGCAGGGTTGGAATCCCCCCTCCGCGGCAACGAGAACCATGGGGCCATAAGCCTCATACCGGTTGCGGCGCGCCTCCAGCCAATGGCTTGAGCGTGACAGCCAATCCCTCACGATCCCCCCGTCCATAATGACGGCGTTCAACCATACCTTGACGAACGAGTCAGCGGGTGTTTGCCTTGCGGAGGTTAAAACTTACCAAAATGGTGACATGAACGCTGCGACTCTTGACTTCCAGCTGGGCGGAAAATGACAGGAGAGCTACGCATCCGGCATGATGACCGGCGAGGCGGTTTGCTCGCGGTTATCATGTTCGCATTCGCGTTCATACTCATTCCAGCGAATGCGGTTCACGCGGAGGGCGGCGGGAAGAAAGTCGAAAAGAAACTTCCCAGACCTCAAAGCCCGAGCCGCCTCAGGATCGGCACAGATTCGGACAAAAGCCCAAGTGACAAATACGATGCGATTTCGGATGGGTCTGTGACTTCCAGACTTGAGAGAGACCTCAACGAGATCTGTCCGTGCCTTTTCATTCGCATTCTGAAAGACAAACGCGAAGACGGAACTCGTGAGATTCTTGTTCGACATCCCGGCGACCTGAAAGACCTGGACGCCAAAGTCAAGAACAAGCGTGACCTTCCGGGCGGATCGCACGACAGAGTGAAGAACAAGGATCTGAAAAGACAGGCAGATGATTTCTGTGACTGCTACAAGAAACACCGCGCAGGCTGCAATCTCATTTGGAAACTGGCGACGGGCAACCGTGATGTCGTAATCTGGGAGACCGATCTGGGTGTTGGAAACAGGCATCGCCCTCCTGGCGATGACAAATCAAAACCGAGCAATATCGGCTACAACCGGAACCCCAACAGAAAGTCCGGCAAGAGTGTGCCGCCAAAGAGTTCCAGGCAAAAGCCGGAGCGCCAGAGACCAACAAGCATCGGCCTGGCACACGAACTTTCGCATGCCTATCTGCACATGAAAGGCAAGCCGGGATCAAAAAACCGGAATAGCGACGATTACTCCGAATTCCAGGCCACCCGCGCCGAAAACCAGATCAGGCAGGAGATGCATGATGAGGCGATGGCCGGGCCGAAGCGGAAAACCAAGAAACTCAGCGACGAGGCTTTGGAGGATTACGGCAATTACAAGTTTCCATGGCCGTGGCTGGGCAGGAGTGACCGAAACCGGGTCGGCCGGCGCACATGGCCGCGCGGGGAATATACCGACGAGTACGGCACGCAGACGCTCCCCGAATTCCGCGATAAAGGCGGCAAGCCCAAAGCCCCGGCCGAACCGCGGCAGGTTATTGCCACAGATGATCTTTTCCGCTGTGATGACAAAAAGGTCGGGTTCATTCCCAGCCCGCCCCTGCTTCCGCTGGATCCGGAAAAAAAGGAGTACGCGGTCAGATTCGCCTATACCGACCCTGAACTGTGCGTTGCCACGACCTACTACGCAGGCGAAACGGTTTACACCGAAGAGACCGCCCCCTCCTATCAGTTCGGCGTGCCGATCAGCACTGCCGTTCCGGTGCCTCTGTACGGGACGCCGGACGGCGGCATCCCGGCGTGCCCTGCCTCGACCCCGCCGTTAACATCGACACCGGCGCCGAGTGACACCTCTCAACCACAAGACACCCCGGACCCAGCACCGACGCCGGAGGGCCAGGATACGCCAACCACAACGGAGGTGCCGGTAACGCCTCAACCAGAAGACGACGACAGCGACGAGGACACAGACCTGGGCCTGGTGAAAGCCGAAGAGACAGTTGTGATGCTGGTGTTGACCGGTGAAGAGACCGGCAATGCGGTTACCGGCGCGACCGTCAAGCTACTCGATGAAGAACCGGAGCTTCCGCCTGCCGATGGCGTTAGCGACCCGGGACTTGCGTCATCGGACAATTATACGGCCGATGTGCCGGGCGGCGCCGTCAACGAGAGTGGTGAAGTCGCCATCGCGCTGACCGCCGAAGGTGGAAACACGGATGGCCCCGAATTGATCGAGGTTGCCGAGGACGCGCCGCCGGCAATTGGTGCGGGCAAGAAGATCGTGCGCCAGGAGGTGAAGATCGCGCACAATCCGGTGGAGCAGTTGGTCGTGACACAGTCTGGCCCGGCCGCCAAACAGGGCGAACAACCGATTCTGTCTGCGGCTCTGACGCCCAAAGGCGCCAGGATCTGTATCTCGCGAACTTTCAGCATCGGCGACATGGCGGTGCATGTGGTGCTGGTACCCCGCGACCATGTCGAACAATTCATGCACAATGTCACCGAGAGCGGAGAGGGCATTGTCGAGCCGGACCCGTGCCGTAACAAGGAGCAAACGCGGCGATCCGTGGCGCCGGGGCGGTAATCCGTGTCGTCGGGCTCCGACCAAACGGCCGAACATGAATGTCGATTGTCCCTAACCCCGTTCGCGCAGCAGGTTGCGCCTGATCTTGCCGCTCACGGTCTTCGGCAGTTCGTCGACGAATTCTATGGCGCGGGGATATTTGTAAGGTGCGGTGGTGGTCTTGACATGGTCCTGGAGC
>JBPCWF010000693.1:0-3890 GCA_051009775.1 Hyphomicrobiales bacterium
GCCCTGCATCGTCTGCGTCAGCGAGCTCGGCGACGGCGCGAACGACGACCCTCTGGATACCGGGCGCGCGCACGACCTGATCATGCGGCCGATCTCGCGCCGCTCCATGAGCGAGGTGATCTCCAGGCTTTCCGCCGGCACGCCGCTCGGCCGCGACGCCACACGGCGCGGCCGCAATACCGCCGTAGAGCTTCCAAGCTTTGCCGGCGCCCGGGTGCTGGTCGCCGACGACAGCGCGATCAACCGCGAGGTCATCATCGAGGCGCTGTCGAGGCTCAATGTCGAGCCCGACGTGGTGACCGACGGCAAGGCCGCGCTGGAGGCGGTGTCGGACGCAGCCTACGACATGGTGCTGATGGACTGCAGCATGCCGGTGATGGACGGCTTCGCCGCCACGCGGGCGATCCGCGAAGCCGAAGCGCCGGGCACGCACATGCCGATCGTCGCGCTCACCGCCCATGTCGCCGGCGGCCCGGTCGACATGTGGCGCGATGCCGGCATGGACGATTGCGTGACCAAGCCGTTCACTCTCAAGGCGATGGCGGCCTGTTTCGAGCAGTGGATCCCCGGGTGCCTTGCCGCAGAGACGGCCGCGCCGGCCGGACAGGACGCGGCGCCCGCTCACGAACCGGCGGCGCCCGTGCCCGCGCCCTTGCCTGAAGACAGCGGCGCGCCGGTGATCGACCAGTCCGTGCTCGATATGATTTCCGAAATGCAGGGCGACGACGCGGGCGGCCTGATCGAACGGATCTTCGGGCTCTATCGGACCCATGGACCGGATGCCCTTGAGACCCTGGAAGCCAGGATGGCCGAGGGCGACCGCGAAGAGATCGCCTCGGCGGCCCATGCCCTGAAGTCGATGAGTTTCAATGTCGGGGCCAAGCGTGTCGGCGATGCCTGCGGCGCGCTCGAGGCTGCCGCGCGCGATGGCGCAGAAGACGATCTGACCGGTTATCTGGAGACGATTTCCGCGGAACTGCGGAGCGCTCTGGAGCGCATTGTGGAAATGAGTGCGGCGGCGTGAAGGATCGCGCCGGAGCGATCCGGGGCGTGCACGTTGAGAAAAGACCCAGCCTTAAAGCGCGAAGGCGTCGAGATCCACGTCGTCGGCGACATCCGGCGTCGCGGCATCTGCGGGCTCGTCGGCATTCTCGATCCGGCCCAGCATGTGCAGCATTTCGCGCAGCTCGAAGCTCAACTCGTCGTCGAACCTGCTGTCCTGCCCTTGTCGATCACTCATTACTCATCTCCCTGGATGCGCCGTCGCGGCCGGCTCTGCGGCCTTGCAGCAACGAATATTCACATCCGGGCTGAACCGGCTCGGAACGCGGCGTTCATCGCCGGTTCATCACTCGGCAAGTTCCCCACATGCCATCATGCGCGAAGTGTGTTGAGATTCCGTTGAGATCGACGCCGGCTCACTTAAGACCGGTATAGGCGGGCTGGAAGCCCGTGAGCGGCACGGAGAAGGTGACCGGCTTGCGCAGCAGGTTCTGGAAGGTCACGTGCATCGCGGCGCCGGACTGCATGGTCGTCACAAAGCCCTGAGCGAGCTGGGCGGAGGCATAGCAGGCGCGCTCGTCGCAGGTCTCGATGTCCAGTTCCTTGGGCAGCTGTGAATCGACCTGGAGAATGATGCCGGCCGGCAGGAAGATCTTGTGCGGCAGCGCGAGCAGCACATGCGGGCTGCCGGACTGCCGGTCCTTCTTGACCACCACCATCAGGATCCGCTGCCCGGTTTCCTTGACCGTCATGGTCTGCGACACCTGACAGTCGGCGCCGCTGCCCTGGTCGGCGCAGTCGAGCGACCAGCCGCCCTTGTTCTTCGCTACGCTTGTTGTCCGGGTCGTGTCCTGGGCCCACGCGGAACGGCCCGCGTCCTCCGCGATCCACAGGAACACGGACACACCCAGCAACGCCACTGCCCCGACGCAGACACTCTGCACACGACTCTCTACCATTGACCGCATTATCGCTATCGCCATACCCGGGATGCAAGCGCAAGATCACGCCCATTGGAAAACTTGGTAAAGCGGCGCGCGCCTGCGTTATAAATCCAACCGCGGCCCGATGCGATACCTGAGTGAACGATCGATTGCCCCGAGGACCTGACCGCCATGCTTCCCGGCAGGATGAATTACGAGGATCTGTTGCGCCGGTTCGAATGGAAGATCCCGGACGCCTATAATCTCGGCCACGACCTGTGCGACCGGTGGGCCGAACGGGAGCCGGACCGTCTGGCCCTGATCCATGTCCGCGATGACGGCAAGGCGGAAGACTATTCCTTCGGCCGTCTCCGCGCCATGTCCAACCGGCTGGCCAACGTGCTTGCGGCCCGCGGCGTCGGGCGCGGCGACCGCATCGCCCTGCTTCTGCCGCAGGTTCCCGAAACCGCGATCGCCCATATCGCCGTCTACAAGCTCGGCGCCGTCGCCGTGCCCATGGCCGAACTGTTCGGCGTCGACGCCCTGGAATACCGCTTGTCCAACTCCGGCGCCAAAGTTCTGATCACGTCGACCGGTTCGCTTGCCAAGATCGCCGAGATCCGCAACCGCCTGCCCGATCTCCAGGCGGTGTTCTCGATCGACGGCGCAGGCGACGGCGCGGACGACATGCATGCCGACATGGACGCCGCGTCCGACAGATGCGCGACCGCGGCGACCGGTCCGGACAGCCCGGCGGTCATGGTCTACACCTCCGGCACAACCGGCCCGCCCAAGGGTGCGCTGCATGGCCACCGGGTGCTGCTTGGACACCTGCCGGGTGTCCAGTTCTCCCACGAGTTCCTGCCCCAGCCGGGCGACCGCATGTGGACCCCGTCCGACTGGGCCTGGGCCGGCGGCCTGTTCAACGTGATGATGGCGGCGCTCCATTGCGGCGTTCCCGTCGTCGCACACAGGTTCGTCAAGTTCGAGCCCGAGCGCGCCTTCGCCCTGATCGCCGGTCACGGCATCCGCAACGCCCTCGTTCCGCCGACCGCGCTCAAGATGATGCGCGCCGTGCCCGACCCGGCGGCACGCCATGCACTCGACCTGCGCACCCTGTTCAGCGGCGGCGAGACGGTCGGCCGCGAGCTCAACGACTGGACCGGGGACGTGTTCGGCCTGAAGATCAACGAGGTCTACGGCCAGACCGAGTGCAACCTGGTGCTCGGCTCCTGTGCCGAGATCGGCGTCTGGCGCCCGGGCGCGATCGGCAAGCCGGTGCCTGGCCACACGGTCGCGATCGTCAACGATGCCGGCGAAGGGCTCCCGGCGGGCGAGGTCGGCCATATCGCCGTGCAGCGCCCGGACCCGGTCATGTTCCTGGAATACTGGGGCCGGCCCGACGCCACGCGCGAGAAATATGCCGGCGACTGGCTGCTTACCGGCGATCAGGGCAGTTGCGACGAGGACGGCTATTTCCACTTCGTCGGCCGCGGCGACGATGTCATCACGTCGGCCGGCTACCGCATCGGGCCGGGCGAGATCGAGGACTGCCTGATCGGCCATCCGGCGATCGCGCTCGCCGCCGTGGTCGGCAAACCGGACCCAGTGCGCACCGAGATCGTCAAGGCCTTTGTGGTGCTGAACGCGGGCCATGAGCCGTCCGACGCGCTGGCCTCGGAAATCTCAGCCCATGTCCGCGACCGGCTGGCCGCCCATGAATATCCGCGTGAGATCAGTTTCGAGGACAGCCTGCCGCTGACCACCACCGGCAAGGTCATCCGCCGCCTCCTGCGCGAGCGCGCCTAGAGCATGTCTCCCGAAAGTGGGCACCGGTTACTGGAAAAAGACACGCTTTAACAAAGAGCTAGGGCGATGTCGCGAATCAGAATGATCGCGACGCGCTCTAGGTCGTTTCCTTGTCGATCTCGCCACCGCCGAGGATGAAGGCGTGCAGGCCGAGCC
>JBPCWF010000694.1:0-3579 GCA_051009775.1 Hyphomicrobiales bacterium
AGGACGCCATCATCGAGGCGACCTATGCGGCCCACTCGGGCGTCGGCTCCTATGCCTTCTGGCTCACGGTGCTCGCGGCGCTGATGACCTCGTTCTATTCCTGGCGGCTCATGTTCATGACCTTCCATGGCAAGGAGCGGGGATCGAAGGAAGTGATGAGCCATGTGCACGAGTCGCCCAATGTCATGCTGGTGCCGCTCTATCTGCTCGCCGTCGGCGCGCTGTTCGCCGGGGTGTTCTTCGCACCCTATTTCATCGGGCATCACGAAGCGCAGTTCTGGGGCCCCGCTCTGTTCCGTACGGAGAGCAACCACATCGTTCATGAGATGCACAATGTGCCTCTATGGGTGAAATGGTCGGCCACGGTGATGATGGTCGCCGGTTTCGCCCTGGCGTGGCTTATGTATATCCGCAAAACGGACCTGCCGCGCAGGCTCGCCGAGCAGCATGTGCTCGCCTACAAGTTCCTTCTGAACAAATGGTACTTCGACGAACTCTATGACTTCCTGTTCGTCCGCCCGGCCATGTGGCTCGGCCGGTTCCTGTGGCAGAAGGGAGACGGCTGGCTGATCGACGGCTTCGGGCCCGACGGCGTCTCCGCCCGGGTTGTCGATGTCACCAACCGGATCGTGCGGCTGCAGACCGGCTATGTCTATCACTATGCCTTCGCCATGCTGATCGGCGTCGCGGCGCTCATCACATATTACATGTTCGGCGGTTTCGGAGGCGCGCACTGATGACCGGCTGGCCCATTCTCTCCGTCGTCACCTTCCTGCCGATCCTCGGTGCGCTGTTCATATTCGCGATCCGCGGGGATGACGAGATCGCGCTTCGGAACACCCGGTTCGTGGCCATGTGGACCACGATCATCACCTTCGTCCTGTCGCTCCTGATCTGGATAAACTTCGACGCCGGCACGGCCGAGTTCCAGTTCGTCGAAAAGGGCGAATGGCTCGGCGGCGCGATCAACTATCACATGGGCGTCGACGGCATCTCCATGCTGTTCGTCATCCTGACCACGTTCCTTATGCCGGCCTGTATCCTGGCGAGCTGGCATATCGAGACCCGGGTCAAGGAATACATGATCGCCTTCCTGGTGCTCGAAACCCTGATGATCGGCGTGTTCTGCGCGCTCGATCTGGTGCTGTTCTACCTGTTCTTCGAAGGCGGCCTGATCCCGATGTTCCTGATCATCGGGGTCTGGGGCGGCGCCCGGCGCGTCTATGCCAGCTTCAAGTTCTTTCTCTACACGCTGCTCGGCTCGGTGCTGATGCTGCTGGCCATCATGGTCATGTACTGGGATGCGGGCACGACGGACATCCCGACCCTGCTCGCGCACAAGTTCCCGGTCGGCTGGCAGAACTGGCTGTTCCTGGCGTTCTTCGCCTCGTTTGCGGTCAAGCTGCCCATGTGGCCCGTGCACACCTGGCTGCCCGACGCCCATGTCGAGGCGCCGACCGCGGGCTCGGTGGTGCTTGCCGCCATCCTCCTGAAGATGGGCGGCTACGGCTTCCTGCGCTTCTCGCTGCCGATGTTTCCGGTTGCCACCGACACCTTCGCGCCCATGATCTTCGCCCTGTCGATCATGGCGATCATCTACACCTCGCTGGTGGCGCTGGCGCAGGTCGACATGAAGAAGCTGATTGCCTATTCCTCGGTCGCCCATATGGGCTTCGTCACCATGGGCATCTTCGCGCTCAATGTGCAGGGCATTCAGGGCGGGATCTTCCAGATGCTGTCGCACGGCATCGTGTCGGCCGCCCTGTTCCTGTGCGTCGGGGTGATCTACGACCGGATGCATACGCGCGAGATCGCGGCCTATGGCGGACTGGTCGACCGGATGCCGGTCTATGCCTTCACCTTCATGGTGTTCACCCTGGCCAATGTCGGGCTGCCGGGCACCAGCGGGTTCGTCGGCGAGTTCCTCACACTGACCGGCGCGTTTCAGATCAACACCTGGGTGGCGTTCCTGGCGACCACCGGCGTCGTTCTGTCGGCGGCTTACGCGCTCTATCTCTACCGCCGTGTGATATACGGCGTGCTCGAGAAAGACAGCCTCAAGGCGATCGCCGACATGTCGCCGCGCGAAATCGCCGTGCTGGCGCCGCTCGTGGCGCTGACGATCCTGTTCGGCGTCTATCCGGTGCCGCTGCTCGATGTCACCGCGGCCTCCGTCGACAACCTGATTGCTGATTACAACGCGGCGCTTGCGGCCTTCGAGGCGGCAAAGGTCGCCGTGGTCCACTAAGCGGAGATCGGAACGGCGATGCAACAAGCCTTCGCAACCTCGGACGCTCTTGTCGTCCTGCCGGAGATCCTGCTGGCGGTCGGCGCCATGGCGTTCCTGATGCTGGGCGTGTTCCGGCGCGGGGACTCGACCTCGCTGATCACCTGGCTGAGTGTCATCCTGCTGATCGGGGTCGGCGGCATCGTGCTGTTCGCCGGCGCGGGCCGTGAAACCGCGTTCGACAACAGCTTCGTCACCGACGACTTTTCCAGGTTCATGAAGACGCTGACCATCGCCGGGTCCGCGATCACCATCATCATGTCGGTGCATTTCATGCGCACCGAACGGATCGAGCGTTTCGAGTATCCGATCCTGGTCCTGCTGGCGACGCTCGGCATGCTGATGATGATCTCGGCGAACGACATGATCTCGCTCTATATGGGCCTCGAACTTCAGAGCCTGGCGCTTTATGTGGTGGCGGCGCTCAACCGGGATTCGGTGCGCTCGACGGAGGCGGGGCTGAAGTATTTCGTGCTCGGTGCGCTCTCCTCCGGGATGCTGCTTTATGGCTGCTCGCTGGTCTACGGCTTCACCGGCGCCACCGGTTTCGAACAGATTGCCGCTGCGGCGACCAAGGAACAGGCCAATCTGGGTCTCGTGTTCGGGCTCGTCTTCATCATCGCGGGGCTCGCTTTCAAGGTTTCGGCGGTGCCGTTCCACATGTGGACGCCGGATGTCTATGAGGGCGCGCCGACACCGGTGACCGCGTTCTTCGCCGCGGCGCCGAAAGTGGCCGCCATGGCGATGTTCATCCGCGCCATGGTCGCCGCGTTCCCCAACATCACGCCGGACTGGCAGCAGATCGTCGTCTTCGTCTCGATCGCCTCCATGGTGCTCGGCGCGTTCGCGGCGATCGGGCAGACCAATATCAAGCGGCTGATGGCCTATTCCTCTATCGGTCATATGGGCTTCGCTCTGGTCGGGCTCGCGGCCGGCAGCCAGGAGGGCGTCAAGGGCGTCGTCATCTATCTGACGATCTATCTGGTCATGACGCTTGGAACCTTTGCCTGCATTCTCGCCATGCGGCGGCGCACCGGGACGGTGGAAACCATCGCCGACCTCGCGGGACTTGCGCGCAACAACCCGATGATGGCGTTCGTGCTCGCCATGCTGATGTTCTCGCTGGCCGGCATCCCGCCGCTCGCGGGGTTCTTTGCCAAGTTCTATGTGTTCCTCGCGGCGATCCAGGCCGGGCTCTACGCACTCGCCGTGATCGGCGTTCTGGCAAGCGTGGTCGGCGCTTACTATTACGTGCGCATCGTCAAGATCATGTATTTCGACGAGCCGGCCGA
>JBPCWF010000695.1:0-7601 GCA_051009775.1 Hyphomicrobiales bacterium
GGCGACCGGGTCGTCATGATGACGGGCAAGGACAAGGGCAAGTCGGGCGACGTGCTCAGGGTCATGCCCGACAAGGCGCGGGCGCTCGTCCAGGGCGTCAATGTCGCCAAGCGGCACCAGCGCCAGAACGCGAACCAGGAAGGCGGCATCGTCTTCAAGGAGCTGCCGGTGGATGTGTCCAACCTGGCGCTCGAGGATCCCAAGGACGGCAAGCCGACGCGGGTCGGCTTCCGGATTTTGAACGATGGGCGCAAGGTGCGGTACGCCAAGCGCTCCGGAGAGGTTATCGATGGCTGAGACGGCTAATGTCCCGAGGCTCAAGCAGCAGTATAACGACGCGGTGCGTCAGAAGCTGCTTGACGAGTTCGGCTACAAGAATCAGATGGAAGTGCCACGGCTGGAAAAGGTCGTCGTCAATATGGGCGTCGGCGAAGCGGCCGGCGATTCCAAGCTGATTCAGGCGGTGGTCGAGGATCTGGCCCTGATTACCGGACAGAAGCCGGTGATCACGAAGGCGCGCAAGTCGATCGCCAATTTCAAGCTGCGCGAAGGCATGGCGATCGGCGCCAAGGTCACGTTGCGCAAGCACCGGATGTATGAGTTCCTCGATCGCCTGGTCACCATCGCGCTGCCGCGGGTGCGGGACTTCCGGGGACTGTCGCCGAAGAGCTTCGACGGCAACGGAAACTACGCATTGGGGATCAAGGAGCACATCGTGTTCCCGGAGATCAATTACGACAAGGTGACCCAGATTTGGGGTTTGGACGTTGTCGTGTGCACAACCGCAAGGAGCGACGACGAAGCGCGCTCCCTGCTCACGGGCTTCAGTTTTCCGTTCCGCGGCCAGAGCGCGGAATAACAGGTGAAGCTCATGAAACCACTCGTCCACGGAGGTTGATGGATGGCCAAGAAAAGCGCAGTCGAACGGGACAAGAGACGCCGCAGGCTGATGAAGCGCTATTCGTCCAAACGCGAGAGCCTGAAGGCGATCGCCAATGACGCGTCGCTGACCAACGAGGAGCGCTTCAAGGCGCGCCTCAAGCTCGCCGAGTTGCCGCGCAACTCGTCGAAGGTCCGCGTCAGGAACCGGTGTGAACTCAGTGGCCGGCCGCGCGGTTACTACCGCAAGCTGAAAGTGTCCCGTATCGCGCTCCGTGACATGGCCTCCGCGGGACTTATTCCCGGCATGGTCAAGTCCAGCTGGTGAGGAGACAAGAACAATGAGCATGACAGATCCCGTCGGGGACATGCTGACGCGCATCCGCAATGCCCAGATGCGCGGCAAATCGATGGTCAACACACCAGCATCCAAGCTGCGCGCGTGCGTGCTCGATGTGCTGGAGACGGAAGGCTTCATTCGCGGCTATGCCAAGGTCGACTACGATGGCGGCAAGTCGGAGCTGGAGATCGCGCTGAAATATTATGACGGTGAGCCCGTCATTCGCGAAATCCAGAGGGTGTCGAAGCCCGGACGCCGGGTCTATGCATCGGTCAAGACGCTGCCGGTGGTTTATAACGGGCTCGGAATCTCGATCCTGTCGACCCCCAAGGGCGTGATGTCGGATGCCGAGGCCAGAAACCAGAATGTCGGCGGCGAAGTGCTTTGCCAGGTGTTTTGATCCGGCGGCGTTTCGGATCGAGTGGCTGTAACAAGAGACGACGGAAGCAAGAGCGATGTCTCGTATAGGAAAGAAAACGGTGCCGGTTCCCGACGGCGTGACGGCAACGGTCGACGGCCAGCAGGTTGTGGTCAAGGGGCCGAAGGGAGAGCTGTCCGCGGTGCTGGTCGACGAAGTGGTCGCCAAGCTCGAGGACGGCGAGATCAAGGTCGGCCCGCGCGACGAAACCAAGCGTTCGCATGCCATGTGGGGCATGTCGCGCACCGTCGTCTCCAATCTGATCGAAGGCGTCAAGGACGGCTTCACGAAGAACCTGGAGATCAACGGTGTCGGCTATCGCGCGTCGATGCAGGGCAGTGCGCTGCAGCTCAATGTGGGGCTCAGCCACGAGGTCAAGTATCCGATACCGGAGGGCATCAAGGTCGAGTGCCCGCGGCCGACGGAGATCGTCATCTCCGGCATCGACAAGCAGCAGGTCGGCCAGGTTGCCGCGGAAATCCGCGCCTACAGGCCGCCTGAGCCCTATAAGGGCAAAGGCATCAAATATGCCGGCGAATACATCTTCCGCAAGGAAGGCAAGAAGAAGTAGCGGTTGGGAACAATGAGCACAGCGAGATCCCTTACAGACCGGCGCAAGGCGCGGGTCAGACGAGCCATCAGGGCGCGGGCCGGCGGCAAGCCGCGGCTGTCCGTCTTCCGGTCGCTCAAGAACATCTATGTTCAGGTCATCGACGATGAGGTCGGCACAACGGTTGCCGCCGCCTCGACACTCGAGCCTGACATGCGCAAGAAGCTTAAGAGCGGCTCGGACAAGGCTGCCGCGGCCGAAATCGGCAAGCTGATCGCCGAGCGGGCCACGAAGGCGGGCGTTTCCGACGTCGTGTTCGACCGTGGCGCCTATGTTTATCACGGCCGGGTCAAGGCGCTTGCGGATGCGGCGCGCGAAGGCGGATTGAAATTCTGAACGATCGGACACGTCACATGTCAATGAGAGATGATCGCGATAGCGAGTTTGTAGACCGGCTGGTGCACATCAACCGCGTGGCCAAAGTGGTCAAGGGCGGTCGGCGCTTCGGCTTCGCCGCCCTGGTGGTGGTCGGCGACCAGAAGGGCCGGGTCGGTTTCGGCCACGGCAAGGCGCGCGAGGTGCCCGAGGCGATCCGCAAAGCGACCGAGACCGCCAAGAAGACCATGATCCACGTGCCCCTGCGCGACGGGCGCACGCTGCATCACGACATTGACGGCCGTCACGGCGCCGGCAGGGTGGTGCTGAGAGCGGCGCCGGCGGGAACCGGCATCATTGCCGGCGGCCCGATGCGCGCGGTGTTCGAGACGCTCGGCGTCCAGGACGTGGTCGCCAAGTCGATCGGTTCGTCCAATCCCTACAACATGGTGCGGGCGACGTTCGATGCGCTGAAGCGCATTTGCGGACCCCGTGTGGTCGCGGCGCGGCGCGGCAAGAAGTACAGCGAAATCGCCTCGCGGCGCCGTGATGCCGGCGGCGCGATGGCCGAAGCCTGAGCCGGCAGGGCGCGGGTGCGGAGTTTGGTATGATGGCGAAAGCACAGAAAGACAGCGCAAACACGGTGACGGTCGAGCAGACCGGCAGCCCGATCCGGCGCAACCCGAAGCAGCGCGCGACGCTGATCGGGCTCGGCCTCAATAAGATCAGGCGCCGGCGCACATTGCAGGACACACCGCAGGTGCGGGGCATGATCAGCAAGGTCCAGCACTTGGTGCGGGTCGTCGAAGACGCATAAAGTTCGAAAGAGAAACGACCGATGAGACTGAACGAAATTGCGGACAACAAGGGCGCCCGGAAGGCACGCATGCGTGTCGGACGCGGGGCCGGCTCGGGCAAGGGCACGAGGGCCGGACGCGGCGACAAAGGGCAGAAGGCACGGTCCGGCGTCGCGATCAAGGGCTTCGAAGGCGGCCAGATGCCGATTTACCGGCGGCTGCCGAAGCGCGGGTTTAACAACCCGTTCTCCAAGGACTTCAACGAGGTCAACGTCTCGCGGATCCAGTCGGCCGTCGATGCCAAGAAGCTCGACGCCAAGAAGCCGATCACGGTCGATGTTCTGCTAGAGGCCGGTGTGATCAAGAAGCGGCGCGATGGCGTGCGCATCCTCGGCAAGGGCGAGATCACGGCCAAGGTGACCCTGGAAGTCTCCGGGGCGTCGAAAGGCGCCATCGAGGCTGTCGAGAAGGCCGGCGGCTCGATCACCATCGCCGCCGCCGCGAAGCCGGAAGCGAAGCCTGACGGGGGCAAGGCCAAAAAGCCGAAAGCCAAAGCGAAAAAGGGTGATGACGAGGGCGACGCCTAAGCGTTGAGAATCGCCGTGCGCTCCCCATATTGGCCGTGAGAGCGGCCACCGGGCGCACAAGGAGCAGGAATGGCATCAGCTGCAGAACAACTGGCCGCAAATATCAATTTTGCCGCCTTTGCGAAAGCCGAAGATCTCAAGAAGCGCATCTGGTTCACGCTGGGGGCGCTGCTGATCTATCGGCTCGGCACCTATATTCCGGTTCCCGGCATCGATCCGGCGCAATTGGCGCAGTTCGTTCAGCAGACCCAGGGCAGTCTCGCCGGCATGCTCAACATGCTGGCCGGCGGCGCGCTCGGCCGCATGGCCATCTTCGCGCTCAACATCATGCCCTACATCTCGGCCTCGATCATCATTCAGTTGATGACGACCGTTTCGCCGCACCTCGAACAGCTCAAGAAGGAAGGCGAGCAGGGCCGTAAGCAGATCAACCAGTATACCCGCTACGGCACGGTCATCCTGGCCGCGCTCCAGGGCTACGGCATTGCCGTCGGGCTGGAAGGCTCGGGTGATATCGTCACGGATCCGGGCCTGTTCTTCCGCGCCACCACGGTGATCACGCTGGTCGGCGGTACGGTGTTCCTGATGTGGCTCGGCGAGCAGATCACAGCACGCGGCATCGGCAACGGCATCTCGCTGATCATCTTCGCGGGCATCGTCGCGGAGCTGCCGGCAGCGATCGTCAACATGCTCGACCTCGGCCGCCAGGGCATCCTGTCGACCTACATCATTCTCGTCATCATCATCATGGCGGTCGGCGTCATCGCGTTCATCGTCTTCATGGAGCGGGCGCAACGGCGGCTCCTGGTGCAGTATCCCAAGCGCCAGGTCGGCAACAAGATGTATCAGGGCGAGTCGTCCCATCTGCCGCTCAAACTCAACACGGCGGGCGTGATCCCGCCGATCTTCGCGTCGTCGCTGCTTTTGCTGCCGATCACGGTGGCACAGTTCTCCGCCGGCCAGGGTCCGGACTGGCTCAACACGGTGACCGCACTCCTGGGGCCGGGACAGCCCTTGTTCCTGCTGCTCTATATCGGCGGCATCGTGTTCTTCACCTTCTTCTACACCGCGATCGTGTTCAATCCGAAGGACACCGCGGACAATCTGAAGAAGTATGGCGGCTTCATTCCGGGCATTCGCCCGGGCGAGCGCACCGCGGAGCATATCGATTATGTTCTGACCCGGATTACCGTGATCGGTGCGATGTATCTTGCTCTCGTGTGCCTGTTGCCGGAACTGATCAGGGGCAACTTCTCCAATGTGCCCTTCTACTTCGGCGGCACGTCGCTCCTGATCGTGGTCAGCGTCACCATGGATACGGTGGCGCAGATCCAGAGCCATCTCCTGGCGCATCAGTATGAGGGCCTGGTCAAGAAAGCCAAACTCAGAGGGGCGCGGCGATGAAACTCATTCTTCTGGGGCCGCCGGGTGCGGGCAAGGGAACACAGGCGAAGCTGATCGAAGACGCCAGAGGCTGCGTGCAGCTTTCGACCGGCGACATGCTGCGCGCGGCGGTGGCCGCGGGCACGGAAATCGGCAAAAAGGCCGAAGCGATCATGGCGCGCGGGGAACTGGTGCCGGACCCGATCGTGGTCTCCATCATTGCCGACCGGATCGACCAGCCTGACTGCGCCGCCGGCTTCATTCTCGACGGGTTTCCGCGCAATGTGGCACAAGCGGAGGCGCTCGACGAGATGCTCCAGTCCAAGGGCATGCACCTCGATGCGGTCGTGGAACTGGGGGTCGATGACGCCATTCTGGTCAGCCGCATCGAGAAGCGGGCGGCGGAGACGGACGGCGGGCCGAGGGCGGATGACAATGTCGAAGCGCTCAAGAAGCGCCTCGAAGTCTACCATCAGCAGACGGCGCCGCTGATCGGGTATTATTCGGATAAGGGTGTTTTGAGAACCGTTGACGGCATGGCGGACGTAGACGATGTCAGCCAGGAAATCGCATCGGTGCTCGAGAGTGAAGCTACGCGAGGTATTCCCTAAGGATTTGCGCGTGTTAGCGGTTGACGAGGGGCCCGAGTCGCCGTACAAACCGCGCACCTCAAAGGAACTGTTGAGCTCTGGCGTGAAAGGTCTGCACGGGACCTTCGGGCGCAGGGCCATTTGTCATGGACACCCCGCGTTGATGTGATGACTTGCACGGCAGCTCAGACCGTGCGCATGACGAGGAGTATGGAAGTTGGCTCGTATTGCAGGCGTGAACATTCCGACCGATAAGCGGGTCGAGATTTCGCTGACCTATATCCACGGCATCGGCCGGCATCTGGCCAGGGAGATCTGCCAGAAGGCAAACATCCCGTCCGAGCGCCGCGTCAACGAACTCGCTGACACCGAGGTCATTCAGATCCGCGAGCTTATCGACCATGACTACCTGGTCGAAGGCGATCTCCGGCGCGAAGCCGCGATGAACGTCAAGAGGCTGATGGATCTCGGCTGCTATCGCGGTTTGCGGCATCGCCGCGGCCTGCCGGTTCGCGGTCAGCGCACCCACACGAATGCCCGTACGCGCAAAGGTCCGGCCAAGCCGATCGCGGGCAAGAAGAAGTAGACCGGTCAAGAAAGCAGCAGGATAATGGCGAAAGACAAGACGCGCGTACGCCGCAAGGAGCGCAAGAATATCAGCTCCGGCGTGGCCCATGTGAGCGCGACCTTCAACAATACGATGGTGACCATCACCGACGTGCAGGGCAACACGATATCGTGGGCCTCCGCGGGCATGATGGGCTTCAAGGGATCGCGCAAATCGACGCCCTATGCGGCGCAGATGGCGGCCGAGGAAGCCGCCAAGCGCGCCATGGAGCACGGCATGAAGACGCTCGAAGTGGAGGTCAGGGGACCGGGATCGGGACGCGAATCCGCCCTGCGTGCGCTTCAGGCGGCCGGGTTCCAGATCACGTCGATCAAGGATGTGACGCCAATTGCACATAATGGCTGCCGCCCGCCCAAGCGGCGGCGCGTCTGACGCCTGGGCCCCGGGCGGGGTGTTTGGCGTAGGGTATTTGGACTAGGAAGACTGACCGGCCGCTTATGGCAAGCCGCCGGAACAGGTTACCGGGACGAGGATCGCAAAGTGATTCAGAAGAACTGGCAGGAACTGATCAGGCCGACGAAGTTGGATATTGCAGGCGGCCGCGAGCCGCACCGCGTGGCGACCATGGTGGCCGAACCGCTCGAGCGCGGATTCGGACAGACGCTGGGGAATGCGCTTAGGCGCGTTTTGCTGTCGTCGCTCCAGGGTGCGGCGATCAACTCGGTGCAGGTCGACGGCGTGCTGCACGAGTTTTCGTCGATCTCCGGTGTGCGTGAAGATGTCACCGACATCATCCTGAACATCAAGGAAATCGCCCTCAACATGCATGTCGAGGGGCCGAAGCGGCTGGTGCTGAAGAAAGAAGGCCCCGCCATTGTGGTCGCCGGCGACATCGAAGAGACGGCGGATATCGAGATCCTGAACCCGGATCAGGTTATCTGCACGCTCGACGAAGGCGCCGAGGTGCGGATGGAGTTCACCATCAGCACCGGCAAGGGCTATGTGGCGGCTGAGCGCAACCGGCCGGAGGACGCGCCGATCGGCCTGATGCCGTTCGACAGCCTCTATAGCCCGGTCCGTAAAGTGTCCTACAAGGTCGAGAACACCCGTGAGG
>JBPCWF010000696.1:0-2510 GCA_051009775.1 Hyphomicrobiales bacterium
GCATGACCTGCAGCATCTCGGTCCCGGGCATGCTGGAGCAGGGCTTGACGGGTGTCGCCAGCGTTATGGACGAAAACCAGCCGATCGTGATCGAGAACACCTTGCATCCGGCGAACTCCCGCCTGGCGCTGGCGCGGGCGACCCACAGCCATATGCACGCCTTCGGCATCGATTGGGATGACGACACGGGACAGAACAACGGTCACTTCGCGCCGTTCAGCTGGCAGTCAGGCTAGGCGGCGCTGCAAAACCGCGTCGGTGATGACCGCCAGCCGCGCCGGGGCAGACGCATGAGCACCTCGACAGCAGTGAAAGCGGTCCTGGCGCGCGACCGGGTCATCGTGCTCGCCGGTCTGGCCTGCGTGGTGGCTTTCGGCTGGGTCTATCTCCTGTATCTGGCGCAGGGCATGAGCGGCATGGCGATGGGCGACGCGATGGGCGCTGCGAAGGCTGAGCCGTGGACCGCCGGCGACTTCACCGCCATGGTCGTGATGTGGGCGGTCATGATGGTCGCCATGATGCTGCCCAGCGCCGCTCCGATGATCCTCATGTTCTCGACAATCAGCCGCAAGCACCGCGCGGACGGCCGCCACTTTCCTCCCGTCGGCATATTCGCCTTGGGCTATGTGCTTGCCTGGACCGGGTTCAGCCTGGCCGCGACGCTGCTGCAGTGGGGCCTGCAGAGCCTGGCCCTGATGTCGCCGATGATGAAGACGACGAGCCCTGTCATCGGCGGCGCTCTGTTCGCGGTCGCCGGGATCTACCAGTTCACGCCGCTCAAGCATGTCTGCCTCAGGCATTGCCGCTCTCCGCTCGGCTTTCTGCTGACGCGCTGGCGCGACGGCCATCGCGGCGCGCTCATCATGGGGTTCGAACATGGCGCGTTCTGTCTCGGCTGCTGCTGGGCATTGATGATCGTGCTGTTTGCGGTCGGCGTCATGAACCTGTTCTGGGTCGCCGCCATCGCCGTGTTCGTACTTATCGAGAAGCTCGTGCCCGGCGGTGAGACGGTGGCCCGCATGGCCGGCATATGCCTGATCGCGGCCGGCGCCTGTCTGGCATTCGGTGTTTTGCCGGTTTAGCCGGGACGGCGCAGCGAAAGTATGAATTGGACGGTCTCTTCAAGCACCGGCGCGCGCCAGCGGAACGGTGCGGACAGCGCGAGCAGGGTGTCGACATGGCCGATGCCGGGAAATTCGAGCTTGCGGACCTTCACGCCGGCTTCGCCCAGCGCCTGAGCGAACTTCCGGGTGTTCCAGACTTTGACGGTTTCATCCTCGAGCCCATGGATCAGGAGAGCGGGCGGTGCGGCGCCTGTGACCTGCTCCGCCGGGCGCGCCCGGGCGGCATTCGATGCGGTCGAGAATATTGCGCGTGTCGTCTTGTAGGTCGTCGGGTCGAAGGCGTAGGGGCCGGCCAGGCCGATCAGCCCGGCGGGCGGGGGAAGGGCGGCGCCAGCCGCGTTCAGATAGGCGCGGTCGACCGCGAGCAGGGCCGCGATATGGGCGCCCGCCGAATGGCCGATCAGGATCACCGGCCGCGCGGCGCCATCGTCCCGGCCTGCCAGTGTCTGCTGGACCCACCGGTAGGCCCGGGCCGCGTCCTCGACGAAGGCCGGAAACTTCACGTCCGGATAGAGCCGGTAGTCGGGAATGACCGTCGTGATGCCGCGCGCCGCAAGTGCTGCGCCAACGAAACCGTAGGTCGCGCGATGACCGCTGCGCCAGCCGCCGCCATAGACGAAAATGGCGATCGGCCCGCCCGCGGCGCTTTGACCGGGCGAATAGACATCGAGCTTGTGGCGTTCGTGGTTACCGTAAGACAGGCCGCGCTCGACCGAGACGTCCGTATCCGCCACCAGCATGCTGAAAAAGCTGCCGGTCGACGGCCCGGCCAGGAAGTAGGCCGTGGGCAGGGCGATCGTCCCGGCTGCGAGGATGAGCAGCGCAACGGCGGACGCGATGGCGATCCTTCGGCCCAAGCGGCGGGGCGGACTGGCTGGTTTGCACGGGCGCATGGTTATGTGAACTTGTGCACGGGCCGGGCTCGGCGCAACCCCTTTCGCTGAAGATCCCGTTCGCCTCCTGTTGAGCCGAAAATGTTCCGGACACGACATACTCCCTGTCCGAGCGGCTTGCCGTCTTGCCAGCTGCGGAACAGGCTCTACATACTGACAAGTCGGTGGCAGCCGCCTGATCCATCCTGCGGCCGATCCAGCCGGCGTTCGCCAGGCTCGGTCGTATTTACGAAGGGAAACCAGTGATGAAACCTCTCAGAACCGGCATTGCCGCAGTCCTGTCCAGTGCAGCGCTGCTTGCCGGGGCGCAGGCCTTGGCCGCGGACGATGCGCCTCATTGGGGCTATTCCGGCAAAGCCGACCCGTCCGTGTGGGCCGAGTTGTCCGATGCCTACAAGGTTTGCGGTGTGGGTGTGCAGCAGTCTCCGGTTGATATCGAGACGTCCGATCTGATTGCATCCGAGCCGGCCGGGCTGTCCGTGAAATGGCAGGC
>JBPCWF010000697.1:0-5116 GCA_051009775.1 Hyphomicrobiales bacterium
CAACACGGGCGAGGGCGGCCTGGCGCCCCATCATATCGAAGGCGGCTGCGACATTGTCTTTCAGATCGGCACGGCGAAATACGGCGTGCGCGACGCGAGCGGCGAGCTCAGCGAGGACAAGCTGCGCGAGGTCGCCGAAACGCCCCAGGTCAAGATGATCGAACTCAAGCTGTCGCAGGGCGCAAAGCCGGGCAAGGGCGGGATCCTGCCGGGGGCCAAGTTGACGGAGGAGATTGCCGCAATCCGGGGCATTCCGGCAAATCAGGACTCGATCTCGCCCAACGGCCATCCGGAAATCGAGGACATTGCCGATCTGCTCGACTTGATCGTGCGGATCCGCGAGGTCTCCGGGCGGCCGACCGGTTTCAAGACCGTGGTCGGAGCCTATGGCTGGCTTGAGACCATGTGCGAGCAGATCCGCGCCCGCGGCATCGAGCATGCGCCCGATTTCATAACGGTGGATTCCGGCGACGGCGGCACCGGCGCCGCGCCCATGCCGCTGATGGACAATGTCGGCCTGCCGGTCAAGGAAGCCCTGCCGATGGTCGTCGACATCGTCACGCGCTATGGCCTGAAAGAACGCATCCGCATCATCGCCTCGGGCAAGCTGATCACCCCGGCCGAGGTCGCCTGGGCCTATTGCGCCGGCGCCGACTTCGTCAACTCCGCGCGCGGTTTCATGTTCGCACTTGGCTGCATCCAGGCCATGAAATGCAACAAGAACACCTGTCCGACCGGCATAACCACCCATGATCCACACCTGCAGCGCGGTCTCGATCCCGCCGACAAGGCGGTGCGGGTTGCCAACTTCGTCAAGAAAATGCGCTACGGCGTCGGTCTGATCGCCCATTCCTGCGGCGTACGCCACCCGCGCGAACTCAAACGCTACCATGTGCGCATCGTCCAGCCGAGCGGCCGTTCGGTGTCGTTCGACGAACTCTATCCGCAGCAGCAACCGTTGCCGAAATACCGCGACGCCGCGTGACGCGGACATTTTGCTAACGCACGCCCTGAACCTCGCGGTGCAGGGCGGTCATGCCTTCGATAACGCGCCGATAGCCGAGATAGGTCTGCTCCAGGTTCTGGAAATAGAACCGCTCGATCAGATCCAGATGCTCCACCAGCGGCGCGGTCGAGAAGGCTTCGACGTAATACGCCTTCCGGGCGGCTTCCTTGCTCTCGATGTAGCGGCTGTTCCACGCGTTCAGGCCGATGGTCTGATGATCGTAGCGCCTGAGGTAGCTGTTCTGGGAGGCGTAGATCTCAATCAGTTTGCGTTTCTCTTCGATCACCTCGGTGATGTCCACATAACCGTTGGCCAGCAGTGTGTTGTTGACCTGGTAGCCCCAAACCTCGCAGGCCGGCAGCGGCCGTCTGGCGTTGGCGAGCCACAACAGATGATTGACCATGCGATGCTTCGGCGCGCCGTCGAGCAGCCACGGCACCAGAAGGGCTCTGGGCGAAACCCGCTCCATCAGATCGGCAAGGCCGTCGAGGTCGTCGACGCTCGGCTCCGGCGCCGCATTGCTGATGCCCAATTGGTGCATCTCGGCGCCCAGCGCATCGCAGACCCGCGCCGCCTCGGCGTTCCTGGCCGCGATATAGTTCTCGGCGGAGCCGTAAAGCTCGACGCTCGGCGATCCGGGCTTCGGCCCGCCGTCGGTGGCGAAGGAGATACAGATATCGCAGCCGGCGCGTTTGGCGAGCAACCGGGTCCCGCCGGCGCCGATCACCTCGTCGTCCTGGTGCGGCGCCAGCACCAGAATGGGCGAGACGCTCTCGGCCCGCAGCGGCTTGGGATCGAGGGACCGCGCGAAACTGTCGGTTTCCAGAACCCGGGCCGCCAGATTGACGCTGCTGAGCCTGGAACTGTCGCGCATGACGGTGTCATGGGACACGCTGTGCCGTTTGCCGGGCGCGAGCTTGCCGAACCAT
The DNA here is from genome assembly GCA_051009775.1 of Hyphomicrobiales bacterium. Taxonomy (GTDB): domain Bacteria; phylum Pseudomonadota; class Alphaproteobacteria; order Rhizobiales; family JAJFHB01; genus JBPCWF01. Next base: position 1,936 of record JBPCWF010000697.1, read on the forward strand.
TTTTTCAGCCTGCGGGGCAGGGTCATGGCCTTACCTCCACTCATCGAAACGGCGCCCGAGCATCTGTTCGAGAGTGTCGATATGCGGGCGGTAGAGATCCTTAAGCCGCTTTGTGACGGCATCCGGCATTTCAAGCGAACGCACCGGCTCGCGGAACACCGACTGCAGGCGGCGCAGCACCCGGCGACGCTCGAATTTGTCCTTTGTCACGAGTTTGGACGTGATCCTGGCGGCGCGGTCATAGGCCTGGGCAATCGGGCGGAGGCCGGGGCGCTCGGTCCAGGGCTTGGGCACCATGGTCCAGTTGGCGTTGCGCACGGTTTCGATGTCCGGCGCCATGCGCGACGGATCCGCGCCGACGAAGCGGAGCACCTTCGCCAACGTGCCGTCCCTGTCGCGGCCCATCTCGTCCAGCGCGATCACCAGCACTCTGTCCTGCGGGATGCAGGACAGGAAGCGGGCCAGCGATTCATCGTAGAAGCCGCGGCTTCCGTAAGACAGGTGGTTTCGTGCATAGGCGCTGATGCGGCAGCGCTCGCCCTCGGCCTCCAGTGCCTCCGCAAAGGTCAGCCGCTCGCGGCCCTTGCCAACCTCGTTCCAGTAGTGCGACCAGGCGCGGCTCACGGGCTCGCGCAGCGAAACAATGAACCGGGCATCCGGCAGGAACGCAGCCAGGCGGGCATGCGCCGGCGACCAGAACAGGTAGTCCGCGCTCTTCTCGCCGATCAGCGGACAGTCCGCGCCCGCGGCGAACTTGGCGGCATAATCGTCCGCCGTGTGGGTCCGGGCCCAGGCTTCGGCGTCGGCGGTCAGCGGGGTTTCCGGGTTCTGCCTGCGGGTTCCCCTGGCTTCGTCTTCAATGAAATAGCCGATCTCTCTTTTGTCATGCACATAGATGTCGGGATGGGCCGCCATCAGGTGAGAGAGCGAGGTCGTGCCGCTGCGTCGTTCGCCGACAATGACAAAAGTGGGCAAGGGCACGCGTGGCTGGTCCTGCGGTTCGAGCGGCCGGGCGCGCGGTTCTTTGCGCCGGCATCGTGGGTCATTGCGCGTTTGAATGCGATACTCGCGCCGCGAAGTCAACGCGGCGGCCGGGCCCCGCTCGCTCAGCCGAGCGCGGAAAGATCGAGCGGTTTGATGTCGCCCATCCAGATCGCGTGCTCGGTGTGGTCCTTCAGGACGTCTCCGGTTTCCGCATGGGTAAAGACGACGAGGCCGTTCCGGTTGAGCACGAGCCAGGGCATCACCTCGGCAAAGGCGTCGGCTCCGAAGGCCAGCTGGCAACTCCAGCACGGATGCGGGCCGACCGGCTTGAGATGCATCCGCCCCATTTCGACACCGAAGCGGTCACGCGCCCGCTCGCACAGAGTGCGCGCCTGGTCGACCGTTGCTTCGTTGAAATAGATATGGGCGTGATAGCCGGCGATTTCGGCCACGGTCCGTTACTCCGCGGCCTGTGCCGCCTCGATCAGCGAAAACGGGCGGTCGTGGCTGAGCGATGGAATGCGGCTGCGCGCCTTGTCGACTTCGACCATATCGATATCGGCGACGATGAAGCCTTCGCTGTCGCCGCCGTCGGCCAGCACCCGGCCCCAGGGATCGATGATCAGGGAGTGGCCGAAACATTCCGCGCCGCCGTCGAGCGTGCCGTACTGGCACGGGGCGATCACGAAACTGCCGGTCTCGATCGCGCGGGCCCGGTTGAGAACGTGCCAGTGCGCTTCGCCCGTCATTCTGGTGAACGCGGCGGGTACGGCGAGCAGCTTGGCGCCGCCATGGGCGAGCGCGCGGTAGAGCGCGGCGAACCTCAGGTCATAGCAGATGGAGAGGCCCAGTCCGCCCCACGGCGTCTCCGCGACCACCGCGCGGTCTCCGGGCGCGATGGTGGCCGACTCGCGGTAGATTTTGTCCTCGCCCAGATTGACGTCGAACATGTGGATCTTGTCGTAGCGCGCCGTGATCTGTCCCGCCGGGTCGATCAGGTAGCCGCGGTTGTTGATCCGCCCGTCCGGCGCCGTGACCCCGAGCGAGCCGAGCAGCACCCAGACGCCGAGCGCCTTCGCCTGTTCCGCGAAGGCGGGTATCACCGGATGGTCCGCTTCCGCAAAGGCTGCCGGATAGACCTTGCCGTCACGGGTCTCCAGGCCCGAGAAATATTCCGGCAGGCAGATCAGCGACGCGCCCTGCGCGGCGGCGTCGCGGCTCAGGGCGAGTGTCGTCCCAAGGTTTTCATCGACGTCCGGCGTCGCGCAGTTCTGGATGCAGGCGGCTTTGAATGTCTCGGTCATGCCGATCTCTCCATTGGATCCGCCGGGCGGGGCCTGGCGGTGCGGCGTTCTTCATCGGCGCGCAGCATCGCAGAAAACGACCCGCTACGCAAAGCCAAGCCTGGCGTGGCCGCGCGCCAATGGCATGTTGCCAGCGTGCGCCGAATACTCCATGAGTAGGCGCGCCGGAACCAACGGCCAACGGAGGGTGCGATGCGGCAGTTTGCCATCAGGCTGGTGGTATTCGCGATCACGATTGCGGTCATGCTCGGCGTCGCAGAGGGCGTGCTGCGGCTGGTGCCGTCGCTGATCGACGTCGCCGTATTGGAGCGTTTCGCGCCGTCCCTGAGGTCGCAGATCGCCCGGCGCGTCGGCCTGCCGGTCAGGGCCGACCGCCTGTGCATTCCCTCCGGCGAGCGCCATGACCGCGGTCCCGACCTCTGTATCAACCGTCCCAATGTCAAATATCCCGTGCGGGCGGATCCGAAGGATCTGGCGCGCGGCGCTGTCGAGATCCTGCCGCTCGACGGCAAGGGCTTCTGCAATCTGCCCGGACATGCGGCAAGGGCAAAGGCGGACATCGTCATGCTCGGCGATTCCTTCACCTGGTGTACCGCGGTCGGGGCGGAGGCGGCGTTCACGACGCTGGTCGAAGCCTCGTTGCAAGCGCCGGCCTACAATCTCGGCGTCGCCGGGATCGGCCCCTACGAGTATCTCGAACTGCTGCGGCGGTTCGGCCTGCCGCTGGGACCCAAGGTGGTGGTCATGAACATTTATGAAGGCAACGACCTGCGCGACGTCCTCAAATATGTGAAGCACAGGGCGAAGCCTGGGAAAAGCAAGATTCGCGGCGATTCCGGTCCGTTCGCGGTGAGCTACGCCCTTGCGTTCCTGAAGGGCGCCATTGAGGTCAC
>JBPCWF010000698.1:0-2566 GCA_051009775.1 Hyphomicrobiales bacterium
CTGCAAATCGCGTCCTATGAAGACATTGATCACGAAGGGCTTCATGCGACCCTTCGCATCAATGACTGCTGGTTTGAGCTGCTGTGCAGCGAGGACAATCAGGTGACCTTTGCGATACGAAGCGCTCTGGACGAAACGCTGTTCAAGAAGCTTGTGGAAATTTCCGATGTGATTGTCCCAAGGGACGAAGCCGTCATTGTGCGGAACTTTGAAGCGTCGATCGATGCGGGATGGTCTCTTCGGCACGACAGCGTCTATGTCGACGGCATGGAGACGTTCGACCGTATCGACGCAATATGGCGCAGCTTTTCGGACAAAGTCGTTCATTGACCGTCCGTGGTCTCACACCACCAGATCCCAATAGGGCCGTTCGGCGAACCGTTCGGCCATGAATTCCGTGAACAGCCTGATCTTGGTGGAGAGATGGCGGCTGGGCGGATAGAGCACCGAGATCGACAGGCGCGGCGTGGCGTAGCCGGTCAGGATCGAGCGCAGCCGGCCGTCCTGGAGATCGGCGCCGACGATGAAAGTGGGCAGGAACGCAATGCCCCGGCCGGAAACCGCAGCGTCCCGCAAGACCTCACCGTTATTGGAGCATAAGACGCCGTTGACGTGGACCGAATGTTCGCCCTCGGGTCCCGTGAGCGTCCACGTGTTGCCCGTGGCCAGATAGCCGTAGTGCAGGCAGGCATGGTCCTTGAGGTCCGACGGCCGGGCCGGCTCGCCGTGATGCTCCAGATAGGACGGCGACGCACACAGCACCGCCCGGGTTTCGACGATCTCATGGGCGATCAGAGGAGAGGCCAGCGGCGGCTCGGCGATGCGTATGGTGACATCGGCGCCTTCCTCGACCGGATCGGTGAACCTGTCGGTCAGGGTCAGCTCGATGCGAAGCTCCGGGTAACGTGCCATAAAGTCGGCCACCACCCGGCTCAGATGCATGGTGCCGAAGGTCATCGGCGCGTTGACCTTGAGCGTGCCGCGGGCCTCTTCATGCAGCGCGGAGACCGCCGCCTCCGCCGCCTCCAGCTCACCCAGTATCGCCGCGCAGCGCTCGTAGAACGCATATCCGGTCTCCGTCGGCGTCACCTTGCGGGTGCTGCGGGTGAGCAGCTGCACGCCGAGCCGGTCTTCCAGATTGTGGACATGCTTGTTGACCGCCGACCGCGACATGCCGATCTTGCGTGCCGCGGCGGCGAACCCGCCATGGTCGACCACTTTGACAAAGGCGCGGATGCTCTCGAACCTGTCCATGGCAGTGGACTCCAATTGTCGCTTATTTGGAAACAATATGTCATCGAACTAGCATATTGTCTCTTCTTGCAGGCATGCCATATGTGCACCGAAAGGAGATGCGACATGATCAGCATTCGTCATGCCGAACAGCGCGGCGTCGCCAATTTCGGCTGGCTTGACAGCCGGCACAGCTTCTCGTTCGGCCACTATTACGATCCCGAGCATATGGGCTTCGGCCCCCTGCGCGTGATCAACGAGGACAAGGTTCTTGGCGGCCAGGGCTTCGACACCCACGGCCATGAGAACATGGAGATCATCTCCTATGTTCTGGGCGGCGCGCTCGAGCACAAGGACAGCATCGGCACCGGCTCCGTGATCCGGCCCGGCGACGTGCAGCGCATGACGGCCGGCACCGGCATCCGGCACAGCGAGTTCAATCACTCCGAGACCGATCCGGTGCATTTCCTGCAGATCTGGATTCTGCCCGAACGGCAGGACCTGGAGCCGGGATACGAGGAGAAGCCCTTTCCGCAAGAAGAGCGGGCCGGTACCCTTCGCCTGCTCGCGGCGCGCGACGGCAGTGGCGGTGCGCTCACCATTCACCAGGACGTCGACCTCTTTGGCGCCCTCATGGCGGACGGCCAGGCGTTGACCCATGTGTTGCGCTCCGGCCGCAAGGCCTGGGTCCAGGTCGCGCGCGGCACCGTGACGTTGAACGGCGAGCAGCTCTGTCCGGGCGACGGCGCCGCGGTCTCCGACGAGGCGGCGCTGGAGCTCAAAGCCACCTCGGACGCGGAGATCCTCGTGTTCGACATGGCGTGAGGGGAGAGGGGCCGTGGCGCATGCGCCGGGCCCCGCCCACGCGTCACATTGCCATTAAACTGACCATCCATCATATCGAGCGAACAACAGGAGCCCACTCATGGCGGACACATACAAGATCCTCGGCATTGCCGGCAGCCTTCGGGAAAAGTCGTTCAACCGGGCGCTGCTCGCCGCCGCCCGGGACATGGCGCCCGACGGCATGACCATCGAGATCGGCGATATATCGGCCATCCCTCTCTACAATGAGGACGTGCGCACGGCCGGATTTCCGGATGCGGCCATGGAATTCGGCCGCCGGATCTCGGAGGCGGACGGCGTGCTGATCGCAACGCCGGAGTATAACTATTCGGTTCCGGGCGTCCTGAAGAACGCCATCGACTGGGCCTCCCGCCTGCCCGACCAGCCGTTCAAGGACAAGCCGGTGGCGATCATGGGCGCGGCCGCGGGCCGGCTCGGCACCGCGCGGGCGCAATACCATCTGCGCCAGGTGTTCGTGTTCCTCGAC
>JBPCWF010000699.1:0-9074 GCA_051009775.1 Hyphomicrobiales bacterium
CATCTTCATTCTGAATGCCGGTCACGAGACGACCACGAATCTGATCGGCAACGGCCTCCACGCCCTGATGGAATGGCCGGACGAGCGCCGGCGCCTGATCGATGATCCCCAGCTGATCGACAGCGCGGTCGAGGAGTTCCTGCGGTTCGAAAGCTCCAATCAGCTCGGCAACAGGATCACCACGGCCGGGACCGAGATCGGCGGTGTTGAGATGGCGCCGGACACCCCCATTACGCTCTGCATCGGTGCCGCCAACCGGGATCCCGGACGGTTTCCCGATCCCGACCGGCTCGACGTGTCGCGCAGGCCGAACAAGCATCTGGCCTTCGGCGGCGGTGCGCATACCTGCGCCGGCCTCAGCCTGGCGCGGCTCGAAGGCAAGATCGCGATCAGCCGGCTGCTCGCCCGCTTCCCGGATTACGCATTGAGGACCGAGCCGGTCCGTGGCGGCCGCGCCCGGTTCCGCGGGTTTCTTTCCATCCCGGTTGCTGTGGGTTAGGGCCTATGGGCAGTCCCTAGCACGTCCTTGACACATTTCGGTGGTTTGTTGGCCGCCAAACCGTTGCAATTTGGAGGTCCCGCCATGGTGTTTGCGCGCAGTCTTGTGGTGGCGGCCGCGCTACTGGTGTTCGCGACGCCCGGTTTCGCGCAGAAACGCGTCGCCCTTGTCGTCGGCAACGGGTCCTATGCGCACAGCGGTGTGCTTCCCAACCCGACCAATGACGCATCCGACATCGCCGACGCGCTCGAGGCGGTCGGGTTCAGCGTGATTCGAGCGATCGATGTCGACAGGCGCGGCTTTGACCGCAAGGTCCGGGACTTTTCCGCAGAGCTGGCGGACGCCGCGGATGCGGTCTTCTTCTATGCCGGCCACGGCCTTCAGGTCGCCGGCCAGAACTATCTCATACCTGTCGACGCAAAACTTTCGAGCGAGCGGGATCTGGATTTCGAGGCCCTGCCGCTGAACTTTGTTCTGCGGCAGATGGAGCTGCAGCGTGAGGGCAGAACCAATGTCGTGTTCCTAGATGCCTGCCGCGACAACCCGCTGGCGCGCAACCTCGCGCGCTCGATGGGCACGCGCTCGTCGTCCGTCGGCCGCGGCCTTGCACAGGTCAAGACCGGGGTCGGCACGTTCATCGCGTTTTCGACCCAGCCGGGCAACGTGGCGTTTGACGGTGACGGGCGCAACTCCCCGTTCACGGCGGCGCTCGTCAAACGCATCGGCACGACCGGCCGCAGTCTCGCGGCGATGATGATCGAAGTGCGCAACGATGTGCTGGCGACCACCGGCGGCAAGCAGGTGCCCTGGGACCATTCGGCTCTGACCGGGGATTTCTACTTCAACCCGGAAGGCGGACAGCAGCCGGCGTCGAAGACGGCAGCAAAACCCGGCGCCGAAGATGCCGCCCGCCTGGAACAGCGCATCCGCGAGCTTGAAGAAAAGCTGCAGGAAAAGACCGATGCCTCCGATATGGCGACGGCCGTGCAACTGGCGCAGCTCAAGGAGCGGGTGCGGCGCCTGGACGAGGACATGAAGCTCGACATGCAGACGATCTTCCGGCTGCAGCGCGAAGGCTTCAAGCTGACCGACCAGGGCGAGAAGGCCAAGCTACGCTCGGAGGTTTCCAGGATGCATCTGCAGATGGCCCGGAAGGGCCAGGAACGCAAGAAGCTGAAAGAGCTGATCGCAGGCCTGGAGAAGAAGGCCGATCCGGAGACGGAGAAGTAGGGATTTGCGCGCCTGGGCGCTCACGCCCGCAATGGCGAGAACAGGGGCGGGGCCTCGGCCTCCTTGCCGGTGAACATGACGCGCTCGCCGGACACCCGCACGGTGCCGTCCGCCACCATCCGCAGCGCCAGCGGGTAAAGCATGTGCTCCGCCTCGAGCACGCGCGCCGCCACGGTTTCCGCCGTGTCGCCCGACAGGACAGGTACGGCGCACTGGGCGATGATCGGCCCCTTGTCCATGTCGGTGCGGACATAATGGACCGTGCATCCGGTGATGCGCACGCCGTCGTCGGCGACGCGGTCGTGGATATTGACGCCGGGATAGGCCGGCAGCAGGGACGGGTGGATGTTGATCAGATGATCGCGCCAGGCCTCGACGAAGCCGGCGGTGAGCAGGCGCATGAAGCCGGCAAGACAGACCAGTTCGATGCCGTGTTTTTTCAGGGTGGCATCGAGCTCCGCCTCGAACGCTTCTCGGCTGTCATAGTCTTTGTGGTCCAGCGCCACGGCGGGAACGCCCGCCTGCTCGGCAAATTGGAGCCCCGCCGCGTCGGGCCGGCTTGAAATCACCGCGCCGATCCGGGCGGGATAGTCCTCCGCCGCGCAGGCTTCGATAAGGGCGGCAAGGTTGCTGCCCCGGCCCGATATCAGCACGCCGATTTTCTTGCCGTTCGCCATCATCGCTCCAGCGCAAGGGACCCGTCGAAGGAAATCGCCCGCTCCGATGTGCGTTCCACGATCTCTCCGATGTGCCGCGCGCTTTCGCCGTTCTCGGCCAGATGATGGACGATGTCATCGGCGGCGTCGCCCGGCACGATCGCAACCATACCAATTCCGCAGTTGAACGTCTTGAGCATCTCGTCCCGGCCGATGCCGCCGGTCCCGGCAAGCCATCCGAAGACCGCCGGCACCGCGATCCGGTCGAGATCGATCCGGGCCGCCAGCGTCTCCGGCAGCACGCGCGGAATGTTCTCGATGAAACCGCCGCCGGTGATATGGGCGAGCGCCTTGATCTCCTTGCCGGCTCTGAGCGCGTCGAGCACAGGCCGGACATAAATCCGCGTCGGCGTCAGAAGAGCATCGCCGAGCGTGAGTTCGCGATCGAACGGTGCCGGTGCGTGAAGGTCGATCTGGCGCGCCTCGATCAGCTTGCGGATCAGGGAATAGCCGTTCGAGTGGGGCCCCGACGCGGCAAGGCCGAGCACCGCGTCGCCTGCCCGGACATCGGGTCTCGGCAGCACGGCGCCGCGCTCCACGGCGCCGACCGAAAAGCCCGCAAGGTCATAGTCCTGGCCGGCATACATCCCCGGCATCTCCGCGGTCTCGCCGCCGATCAGTGCTGCGCCGGCCTGCCGGCAGCCCTCCGCAACGCCCGAAATGACGGCTTCCGCCGTCTCCGGGTCGAGCTTGCCGCAGGCCAGATAGTCCAGAAAGAACAGCGGCTCGGCGCCCTGAACCACGAGATCGTTGACGCACATGGCGACCAGGTCGATGCCGATCGTGTCGTGGCGTCCGGTGTCGATGGCGATCTTGAGCTTGGTGCCGACGCCGTCATTGGCGGCCACCAGGACCGGGTCCTGATAGCCCGTCGCCTTGAGGTCGAACAGGCCGCCGAAACCGCCGAGTTCAGCATCCGCGCCGGGCCGGGCGGTCGAGCGCGCATGGCCCTTGATCCGGTCCACCAGTCTGCTCGCCGCGTCGATGTCCACGCCGGCATCCTTGTAGGTGTAGGAATTTTTGCTCATGTTCGGCCTGATCCTGCGAGCTTGGCGTCCACACACTAAACTGGATCGCGCCGCTTTTTCATTGCCATTTGCTCAAAGAGCAAGCAAAAAAGACCGTGGTCCGCACGCAAATGGATGCGGCAGGCAGATTCCATGGAGACTGTTCGCGGCGGCGGTTGGTGCCTGAAACCTCGCCCGGCCGGAATGAGCGTAGTGACGATAGAACTCGGTTTGCCGGGAGCGATTGGCCGCTTTTGGCGTTGCGGATGGGCGGTTCTCGCGGTTTCGGCCGTTATGCTTGTGCTCGCCACCGCACCGCTGCGTGCCGATGTCTTCACCATTTCCCACGTCAAGGTGGACGAGACCGCCGCGGATGCCGCGCAGGCCAAGATCAAGGCGATCGAGGCCGCGCAGCTGCTGGCGTTTCAGAGGCTGGTCAAACGGCTGACGCCGTCGGGCAGCGACGGTCAGCTGCCCCAGTTCACCGGTGGCGACGTCGCCCGGATGATGTCCGGCATGACCTTCGAGGACGAGCGCACCGGGCCGACCCGCTACATCGCCACGCTGACCATAAGTTTCCTGCCCGATGCCGTGCGCACGCTGCTTTATCAGTACAACGTGCCGCTCGCCGAGGAACAGGCGCCGAGCATGCTCGTGCTGCCGGTCTGGAAAACCGCCGAAAAGACGGTTCTGTGGGACGGAGACAACCCCTGGAAGGAAGCCTGGATCAAGCTCGACGTTCAGAACGCGCTGACCCCGATCCTGATCCCGATCGGCGACCTGACGGATATTTCGGCGATCAGCGCGGAAGAAGCGCTGGCGGGTAATGAGATCAAGCTCGAAGCGCTGCGCCTGCGCTACGGCGCCGACAAGGTCCTGGTCGCCGTGGCCGAAAGCCCGGACGGCATCTCGATCAATGCCTCCATGAGTGGGGTCACCTCCTACGGGCGGCTCGATCTCGCCCAGACCTTTCAGGGAGAGCCGGACAAGATCGCGGAAACCGCGACTGCGGCGGCGCTCGGTTTCCTCGCCGCCATGGAGGAGACCTGGAAGAGTGCGATGGCCCAGGTCAAGACACCGACGTCCCAGCTCAATTCCATCACCGTGGCAATCCCGTTCGACAGTCTGGCCGAATGGAACACCATCCGAAGCCGCATTCAGCAGACCTATGGTGTCGGGACGGTCCAGATCGCTTCACTCTCCGCACGCGGCGGCATCGTACAGATCAACTACGACGGATCTGTTCAGCAGTTCACAGAGGAACTCCAGGCCAACGGATTGCAGCTCAGCGAGGTCGGTGGAACCTGGGTCATTCAGCCCAACTAGGGCCTGTGACCGCCTCTCCTTTACACCTCATATGCAGTCCCTTCCGGACAACGCCCATGTCAGTTGGTATCAACGTTCCCAATCTCATCACCATTTTCCGCATCTTCATGGTGCCGCTGATCATCTGGCTGATCGTGTCGGGAGAATCGCTCCTGGCGTTCATGGTGTTCGTGCTGGCGGGCGTCAGTGACGCGGTCGACGGGTTCATCGCCAAGCGGTTTGAACTGACCACCGAGCTCGGCGCCTATCTCGATCCGATCGCGGACAAGCTGCTTCTGGTCAGCATCTACGTGTCGCTCGGTGTGCGCAACATTCTGCCTGCCTGGCTGGTGATCCTTGTTGTCAGCCGCGATGTGCTTATCATCGGTGCGTTTCTGCTGTCCTGGATGCTCGACAAGCCGGTGCGCGTCACACCGCTCATGGTCTCCAAGGCAAACACGACTGCGCAGATCGTGCTCGCGGCGACGGTTCTGGGCAGCCTTGGATTTGGCGTCGAACTGAGCATTCTGATATGGCTCTTGATCGCCGCCGTCGGGGCGCTCACGGTTGTGTCGGCCGCGGCCTATTTGCGTCTGTGGCTGTTACACATGGCGAACGGAGACGGCTTTGAACTGTAACGGCAACGGATCCGGGGGAGCACACGGGTGAGCCTGCAACGACAGATGATGTTCTGGCTGGGCGCCGTCGTCGTCTTCGTGCTGGTGCTCTACGTGCTGCGCCCGATCCTCCTGCCGTTCATCATGGGACTGGCGATCGCCTATTTCCTCGATCCCGTCGCCGACTGGCTGGAAGAGCTTGGCGTGCGGCGGCTCGGTGCGACAACCGCCATCCTCGGCGTCTTCGCGATCTTGTTCGTCGCCTGCCTGCTGGTCCTGCTGCCCGTTCTCGGCACCCAGATCGGCGGCTTCGTGGAAAACCTGCCGGGCTATGTCAGCAAGCTGGTGGCGCTGGCCGACCAGTCGGGGCCGGACTGGCTGAAGAAGGCTTTGGAGAACACGAAGGCGAACATCGAGAACTCGCTGACCGAGGTTGCGCGTGACCTCGCCGGCTGGATCGCATCGCTTCTCGGGTCGATCTGGAGCGGCGGACTGGCGCTCGTCAATCTGATCTCGCTCCTGGTCGTGACCCCTGTCGTCGCGTTCTACATGCTGAACGACTGGGATCATATGATCGCCACCATCGACAGCTGGCTGCCGCGCGATCATGTCGAGACGGTGCGCGGCCTGGCGAGCGAGATCGACACCGCGCTGGCCGGTTTCGTTCGGGGGCAGGGCACGGTCTGCCTGATCCTGGCCAGCTTCTATGCCGGCGGCCTGAGCATGGCGGGGCTCAATTTCGGTATGCTCATCGGCATTGTTTCGGGCCTGATCAGCTTCATTCCCTATGTCGGCTCGATCACCGGCTTCTTCCTCGCCGGAGGTGTCGCTCTGGTGCAGTTCCTGCCCGACAACAACTGGCTGATGATTGCGGTGGTGCTCGGCATTTTCGTTGTCGGCCAATTCGTGGAGGGCAACTTCCTGTCGCCCAAGCTGGTCGGCAACCGGGTCGGCCTGCACCCGGTGTGGCTCATGTTCGCACTGTTTGCGTTCGGGCTGCTGCTCGGCTTCGTCGGCCTGCTGCTGGCGGTGCCGCTTGCCGCGGCGATCGGCGTGCTCTTGCGCTTCGCGATCAAAACCTATCGTGACAGCCCGCTCTATCTGGGGGCGGGCGGTGCCGGTCCGGACGACGGCGGCGAGGCATGACCCGCGAGGAGGGCGATCGCGCGGGCGCGGCGCAGCTGACCCTGGAACTGCCGCACGACGTCGCGCTGGGTGCCGAGGACTTCTTTATCTCCGGCAGCAACGAACATGCCTACGGTCTGATCGAGGCCTGGCCGGACTGGCCGAAACGGGCGCTGGTCCTGAGCGGTCCGCCGGGCAGCGGCAAGACCCATCTGGCCTCGATCTGGCAGGGCAGGTCGGGCGCCAGGACGATCGCCTCGAACGATCTGATCGCCGACATCGTGCCGCAGCTTGCAGGCCACTCTGCGATCGTCATCGAGGATGGCCCCGGCGCCGCGCTCGACGAGACCGCCCTGTTCCACCTCCTGAACCTGGTCGGCGAACGCGACCTCGCCCTGTTGATCACGACAACCGCCTATCCCGCCGCCTGGACCGTGGCTTTGCCGGATCTGGCGTCGAGGTTGCGCGCACTTCCGGTGGTCGAACTCAACGCGCCCGACGAGCCGCTCCTGCGGGCCGTGCTCGTGAAGCTGTTCGCGGACCGCCAGCTCGCCATCGACGAGACAGTGATCGCCTATATGGTGGCGCGCATGGAGCGCTCGATTGCCGCTGCCCGCCGGTTGGTCGACCTTGTCGACCGCGCCGCTCTGGCCGAGCAGGTCTCGATCACCAGACCGTTTGTCGCCCGCATCATGCGCGACCGGGGCCTGGTCTGACATCGGCCGGAACCCGGCAGGCCCGTTTCGTTAACCAATCTGCGGGTTGATGTCACATGAGCGTTTCACCATTTTGCTAGGTTTCATCATGTATACTGCGCGCGCCGGTACCCGGCGCACATATGTTTGAGGTTTGTAATGAGTACACGTGGAACAGCCCGCGCCCGTGACGCAGCGGAGCTTGAGACCGCCGAAACGCCTGCGGCCAAGGAAGTTCCACTCGACGTCGTATCGGTTGCGGCCGACAGCCCTTTGCGCTTCATCAACCGCGAACTGTCCTGGCTCAGCTTCAACACACGCGTGCTCGAGGAAGCCCGCAATCCCAATCATCCGCTGCTCGAGCGCCTGCGTTTCCTGTCGATCTCCGCATCGAACCTGGACGAATTCTACATGGTCCGCGTTGCCGGCCTGCGCGGCCAGATGCGCGCCGGAGTGGAAACCGTAAGCCAGGAGGGGCTGACGCCCGCCGAGCAGCTCGAAAAGGTCAACGACCTGGCCGGTGCGCTGCTGAAGGAACAGGACGAGCGATGGATCGCCCTGCGCACGGAGCTGGGCGACAACGGCATCACACTGATCGAACCGGACCGGCTGACCGATGCGGAAAAAGTCTGGCTGGAGCGGCGCTTTCTGGAGCACCTGTTTCCAATTCTGACGCCGCTGGCCGTCGACCCGGCGCATCCGTTCCCATTCATCCCGAACCGGGGTCTGACCTTCGCCATGCACCTCAGGCGCGAGAGCGACGGGCGGACCATGAACGCCATGATCCCGATCCCCCATGTCGTGAAGCGTTTCATCAGGCTGCCGGGCGCCGCGAAGCAGGATGAAACCCGCAACCACGAGGCGCGTTTCATCACCTTCGAGAACACCATCAGCGTGTTCGCGTCGCGTCTGTTCCCGGGCTACGAGGTTCTCGGCCAGGGCGTGTTCCGGGTGATCAGGGACAGCGATATCGAGATCGAGGAAGAAGCGGAGGATCTGGTCCGGTTCTTCGAGAGCGCCCTCAAGCGCCGCCGGCGCGGATCGGTGATCCGTCTCGCGGTGTCCGCCAACATGGGAGCTGCCTTGCGCGACTTCATCGCCGAGGAGCTCGAGATCACGCCCGACGACACGGTGGTGACCAATGAGCTGGTGGGCTATGCGGACACCTCGCAATTGATTCTGGACGAGCGCCCCGATCTCAAGTTCGCACCGTTCAACATTCGCTTCCCCGAGCGTATCCGCGACCATGGCGGCGACTGTTTTGCGGCCATTCGCGAGAAGGATCTGGTGGTGCATCACCCTTATGAATCCTTCGATGTGGTCGTTCAGTTCCTGCGTCAGGCGGCTCAGGATCCGGACGTTCTCGCAATCAAGCAGACGGTCTATCGCACATCGAAGGAGTCACCCATCATCGGTGCCCTTGCCGAGGCCGCGGAGGCCGGCAAATCGGTCACCGCCCTGGTCGAGCTCAAGGCCCGTTTCGACGAGGAGGCCAACATCCAGTGGGCCCGCGACCTGGAGCGGGCGGGCGTTCAGGTGGTGTTCGGTTTCATCGAGCTCAAGACCCATGCGAAGATAAGCCTCGTCGTGCGCCGCGAGGGCGACCAGTTGCGCAACTACGTGCATTTCGGCACCGGCAACTACCACCCGATCACCGCCAAGATCTATACCGACCTGTCGTTCTTCACCACCGATGAGACCATGGCGCGCGACGCCAATCTGGTGTTCAACTTCATCACCGGTTACGCCGAGCCGACCGCCCTGGATGCCGTTGCCATATCGCCGGTGAGCCTGCGCGGGCGGCTGCTGTCGGATATCGGCGAAGAGATTGCCCATGCCAGGGCCGGCCGCCCGGCCCAGATCTGGGCCAAGCTCAACTC
>JBPCWF010000700.1:0-10536 GCA_051009775.1 Hyphomicrobiales bacterium
CCTGGACCCGTCGATCTGCCCGGCCGTGCTGGCCCGTGCGCCGGGCGGACTGTCCTACTGGCAGGTGGTCAACCTGATCCAGGGCGTCGCCCGCAAGGCCAATATCGCAGGTTTCAACATCATCGAACTGATGCCGGAGCAGGATATCGACGGCCTTGGCGCCCTGACCGCCGCGCGCATCACATGCAATGCCATCGGAACCATATGCCGGCAGAGTTGACACCGCACCGGCGGCGACTGCAAGCCGTTCTTGCCGTTGGATTTGTCGGTCTGATTTCAAGCGGTGGGCCGAGCCACGCCGACGATATCGAGAAGGGCCGTAAGCTGGCGCAGCAGCATTGCACGCGGTGTCATATCGTCGCCGACATGAACACCGTCAGCATCGGCAGCACGCCTTCATTCGGGACCATGGTGAATTCGACCGCGGACAGCGCAGAGCGGTTTCGCTCATTCTATGCGCTACGGCCGCATCCGGCCTTCGTCCGCGTCAAGGGCATTGCACCGCGCAACGACATTCCCTCGCCGATCGCCCCGATCCACCTCACGCCCGAGGACGTCGGGCACATCGCCGCCTTCGCTGCGACGCTGAAGGAGCAATAGGTCTCAACGCCCGGGGATCGCGAAAGCTTCCGCCTTCAGACGCCTCCCGCAAGCGTCGGCTCGACCAGGTCGTGCGGCGTCACTTCGAGCCCTGACGCGATGCGCTGCAGCAGGTCGACGCTCAGCCTGCGGTCGCCAAGTTCGATCTGTGTGAGATAAGTGCGCGAAATGCCGACCTTGCGTGCCAGTTCGGCCTGCACCATGCCGCGGTACTGCCGCCAGACACGAATCGCGTTCTCCCCTTGCGCCAGCCTGTAGGCGACGGCGCGCGGAACCCCGTCCCCCGCCCAGTTCGGGCTGGCCCTGGACGCCATCAGAGCTTCCAGATTCTCAAGTCGCTCGACAAGTGCGTCGTACTCCGTTTTCGGAATGATAACGACGTCCTTGTCTTTCCCTGTTCCCGCATTTCTTGCGACGGCCATTTTGATTTTCCCCCAATTGGTGCCGTCCCTTTGTGTGCACCAGATAGATGTCATCAATTGGGCGGAGCAGCGATCGGTCAAGCGCGAACGCGCCGCAATGCACAAGTTTCTCAGGCCCGTTCATGTTCATGAACGGGAGATGAACGGTGCATTCAGGTTTGGTTCCGGCGCGGCCTGACATGATGCGCGCACTGAACACGCCGAGGAGGTACGGGACCATGCTTTACACGATACAGCTTGTGATCTTTACCGCGATTGCGATGACGCCGCTGGCCCTCGCACTCGGCATTGCGGCGACCGGCACGCCGCCCGTCGAACTGGCTTTGAGTGTTGGCGCGCTCCTGCTGCCGCTGATCGGACTGGGCAGCAGCGACGTGATGGGGAGCATCGCGAGAACACCCTACTTTGCTTACTAAGAACGTGACGGAACCTGGAAGAGAAGGGCCAGCGCCAGTCTCGCAGTTCAGGTCCTGACACGCCCGGACGCGGGTCGCACCATACAATTGGCATCCACTTCCGCCCCCCTCTCGGATGTCGGTTTCCCGGACGGTGCTTCCCGCGTCCAACTTTCCCCGAAATACCCCTGCCCCGCAAGCGGCGCCTCCGCCCGAGCCGCGGGGTGTGCCCTTTTGGCACTGGCGACTCCGGCACGGTTGGTGTAGGAAGCCCGGCAATTTGAGGGCTGGCTTAGTCGAAGACGCGATGCCGAAGCGGGAAGACATCAAAAGCATTCTGATTATCGGCGCGGGCCCGATCGTGATCGGACAGGCCTGCGAGTTCGACTATTCCGGAACCCAGGCCTGCAAGGCGCTCAAGGCCGAGGGCTACCGCATCATCCTGGTCAACTCCAATCCGGCCACGATCATGACCGATCCGGACCTGGCCGATGCGACCTATATCGAACCGATCACCCCGGAAGTGGTCGCCAAGATCATCGAACGCGAGCGCCCCGACGCGCTGTTGCCGACCATGGGCGGACAGACCGCGCTCAACACCGCGCTATCGCTCAACCGCGACGGCGTGCTTGAGCGCTTCGGCGTCGAGATGATCGGTGCCAAGGCCCATGTCATCGACAAGGCCGAAGACCGCGAGCTGTTCCGCAACGCCATGACCGGCATCGGCCTGGACGTGCCGAAGGCAAGCCTTGCCAACGCGACCGCGCTCAAAGCCGACGACCGCGCACTGCATGACACGCTGATCGAGCGTATCGGCAAGGAAGGGCTGCCCGACGCCGAACGTGAGTGGCGCATCGCCGAGATGAACGCGACGTGGCGCGACGGCGAGCACGACCGCAAGGAGCGCTATCGCAACAAGGCGATGAGCCAGGCTTTCGATGCCCTGGTTCACACCGGCCTGCCGGCGATCATCCGGCCGTCCTTCACGCTCGGCGGCACCGGCGGCGGCATCGCGTTCAACCGCGAGGAATTCTTCCACATCGTCAATGGCGGCCTCGAGGCGTCTCCGACGACCGAGGTCCTGGTCGAGGAATCCGTGCTCGGCTGGAAGGAGTTCGAGATGGAGGTCGTCCGCGACAAGGACGACAACTGCATCATCATCTGCTCGATCGAGAATATCGATCCCATGGGCATCCACACCGGCGATTCGATCACCGTCGCCCCGGCCCTGACCCTGACCGACAAGGGCTTTCAGACCATGCGCGACGCCTCGATCCAGGTGCTGCGCGAGATCGGTGTCGAGACCGGCGGCTCCAATGTCCAGTTCGCGGTCGATCCCGAGACCGGCCGCATGGTGGTGATCGAAATGAACCCGCGCGTCTCGCGCTCGTCCGCGCTTGCCTCCAAGGCGACCGGCTTTCCGATCGCCAAGGTCGCGGCCCGGCTTGCCGTCGGCCACACGCTCGACAAGCTGGACAACGATATAACCGGCGGGGTCACGCCTGCCGCGTTCGAGCCGACCATCGACTATGTCGTCACCAAGATCCCGCGTTTCGCGTTCGAGAAGTTCGCCGGCGCCGAGCCGGTGCTGACCACGTCGATGAAATCGGTCGGCGAGGCCATGGCCATCGGCCGGACCTTCCAGGAATCCCTGCAAAAGGCCCTCCGTTCACTCGAGACCGGATTGAACGGTCTCAACGAGGTCGAGATCGAGGGCCTTGGCCAGGGCGACGACAAGAACGCCATCCGCGCGGCACTTGCGGTCCCTTCGCCCGACCGGCTGCTCAAGGTCGCCCAGGCTCTGCGTCTCGGATCCAGAACGGAGGAGATCCACGCCACCTGCAAGATCGACCCCTGGTTCATCTCCCAGATCGGGGATCTGGTCGCCATGGAGGCGCGGGTGCGCGATCACGGGCTGCCTGCCGACCCGTTCAACATGCGCCGGCTCAAGGCGATGGGTTTCTCCGATGCACGGCTTGCACAGCTGGCGGGCCTGAAAGAGAGCGATGTCGCCCAGCACCGGCGGGATATGGATATACGCCCGGTGTTCAAGCGCATCGACACCTGTGCCGCGGAGTTCGCCACCCCCACCGCCTATATGTACTCGACCTACGAGACCGGTCTTGCCGGCGACGACGGCAACGAGATCCGCCCGAGCGACGCGCGCAAGATCATCATTCTCGGCGGCGGTCCGAACCGCATCGGCCAGGGCATCGAGTTCGACTACTGCTGCTGCCACGCGGCATTCGCCCTTTCAGAGGCGGGCTATGAGACCATCATGGTCAACTGCAATCCGGAGACCGTGTCGACCGACTACGACACGTCCGACAGGCTCTATTTCGATCCGCTGACGACGGAGGACGTGCTTGAGATCATTCACGCCGAGAGCCGGAACGGCGAACTGCTCGGCGTGATCGTTCAGTTCGGCGGACAGACCCCGCTGCGGCTCGCCGCCGCGCTCAAGCAGGCCGATGTCCCGATCCTCGGCACCTCGCCGGATGCCATCGACCTTGCCGAAGACCGCGACCGGTTCAAGTCGCTGCTCCAGGAGCTCGAACTCACCCAGCCGCAGAACGGCATCGCCTATACGCTGGAGACGACCCGCCAGGCGGCGCTCGAGATCGGTTTCCCGATGGTCATCAGACCGTCTTACGTGCTCGGCGGCAGGGCCATGAAGATCGTGCATGACGAGGCCGCCTTCGCCGACTATCTGGCCAACACCCTGCCCGAACTGGTGCCGCCCGATGTGGTGCAGAGCTTCCCCAACGACCAGGTGGCCCAGATCGACGCGGTCCTGAACGAGAACCCGCTCTTGTTTGACTCCTATCTGTCCGACGCCACCGAAGTCGATGTCGATGCGCTTGCCGACGGCAAGGACGTGTTCGTCTGCGGCATCATGGAGCATATCGAGGAAGCCGGCATTCACTCCGGTGACAGCGCCTGTTCCCTGCCGCCCCATTCCCTGTTGCCGCAGGTGATCGCGGAACTCGAGCAGCAGACCCGGGCCCTTGCGCTGGCACTCGATGTGGTCGGCCTGATCAACGTGCAGTTCGCCATCAAGGACGGCGACATCTACGTGATCGAGGTCAATCCGCGCGCCAGCCGCACGGTGCCCTTCGTCGCCAAGACCATCGGCGTGCCGATCGCGAAGCTGGCGGCGCGGATCATGGCCGGCGAGCCGCTCGCCTCGTTCGGGCTGCGCCGCAAGACACTGGACCATATCGCGGTCAAGGAAGCCGTTTTCCCATTCGCCCGGTTCCCCGGTGTCGACACGGTGCTCGGCCCGGAGATGCGCTCGACCGGCGAGGTCATGGGCCTCGACCGGTCCTACGCCCTCGCGTTCGCCAAGAGCCAGCTTGGCGGTGGAACCGAGGTGCCGACCTCGGGCACGGCGTTCATATCGGTCAAGGATGCGGACAAGCCGCGCATCCTTCCGGCCGCTCAGGAGTTGCAGGCACTCGGCTTCCGTATCATCGCCACTGGCGGCACGCAGCGCTATCTGGCCGCCAACGGAATAGAGTGCGTACGGATCAACAAGGTGCTCGAGGGACGCCCGCACATCGTCGATGCCATGAAGAACGGAGAGGTGCAGCTCGTGTTCAACACCACAGGCGGTTCCAAGGCCCTGCTGGACAGCCGCTCGCTGCGCCAGACCGCCCTTCTCAACAAGATTCCGTACTACACCACCATCTCCGGCGCCATCGCCGCGACCAAGGCGATTGCGGCCTACAAATCCGGCAGTCTTGAAGTCGCCCCGTTGCAGACTTATGTCGGTAACCCGTTGGAAGCAGCGGCACAATGAGAGTTGCGGATTGCTTGGAATGAGCGCATACTATGTTCTGAGCGGTCATTTTTCATGACAATATAGATGCGATGACCTGGGCGGCCGGTGCCGCGCCAGACAGAGAAAAACTGAGATAAGTTCCGACATGGATAAGGTTCCGATGACGGCGGAAGGTCATGCCGCCATGCTTGATGAAGTCAAACGACTGAAGACCGTTGAGCGCCCCAAAATCATCAAAGCGATTGCCGAAGCAAGGGAGCACGGCGACCTGTCCGAAAACGCCGAATACCATGCGGCGAAAGAACAGCAGGGTATGAACGAGGCCCGTGTGGCCGAACTCGAAGACCGGCTGAGCCGGGCGGAAGTGATCGATGTGACCCGCCTGTCCGGCAGTTCGGTCAAGTTCGGCGCCAAGGTGACCCTGATCGACGAGGACACCGAGGCCAAGGTCGCCTACCAGATCGTCGGCGAGTACGAGGCCGACGCCAAGGACGGCAAGATCTCCATCACATCGCCGATTGCCCGCGCACGGATCGGCAAGTCCAAAGGCGACAGCGTCGAAGTGGCGACCCCGGGCGGCGGCAAGAGTTATGAGATCGTCCGCGTCAGCTTCGCGTCCTGAAACTAGAGCACCGGCACCTCTTCCGTCAGCGGGATATCGGGTTCGGCCTTCGACTGCCTGAGGGTGAGCGTGGTCTTGACGCTGTCCACATTGGGCAGCGAGGTCAGCTCGTTGATGACGAAGTCCTGAGCGGTCGCCAGGTCCGGCGCAACGCATTTCAGGAGGAAATCCACCTCCCCGCTCAGCATGTAGCATTCGCGCACCACCGGCAGTTCGTCGACCCGTTTCTCGAACGCGATCAGATCGGCTTCGGCCTGGCTGTGAAGGCCGACCATCGCGAACATGGTGACGTCGAAGCCAAGCTTTTTTTGGTCGAGCACCGCGCGGTAACCCTTGATCACGCCGGCCTTTTCGAGCGCGCGCACCCGGCGCAGACAGGGCGGCGGCGAAATGCCGACCCGCTTGGCGAGTTCGACATTTGTCATCCGGCCATCGCCCTGCAGCTCACGCAGAATGCGCCAGTCGACGGCATCGAGGGTCATGGATTTGTTCATCTTGGAGCCACCAGGATCTGTTTATCCACACACAATCATGCGCACGCGCGCATTATAGCGCAATAAACTGTCTGACACGTGCAATATTGTTTCATGATCCGGGACAAAAGGGGCGCCATTTCACTGCAGCCCGGAGGTCGCCAGATTGCCCTTTCGCAAGTTTTGCGAGTCGGGCTATTGTGGCCCGCATTTTCGCTGGTTTTCGTTCCGGGCAACACCTAAATAAAGCACCGATCATGACCACCAAACACGCAAAACTGTTGATTCTGGGGTCCGGCCCCGCCGGATACACCGCCGCCGTCTATGCCGCGCGGGCCATGCTCGACCCGGTGCTGATCCAGGGCATTCAGCCCGGCGGCCAGCTTACGATCACCACCGATGTGGAGAACTATCCGGGATTTGCCGATGTGATCCAGGGTCCGTGGTTGATGGACCAGATGCGCGAGCAGGCCGAGAAGGTCGGCACGGAGATTATCCAGGACCACATCGTCGAGGTCGATCTCGCGGCGCGGCCATTCCGGCTCAAGGGCGACGGCGGCACCGAATACAGCTGCGACACCCTGATCATCTGCACCGGCGCGCAGGCGCAGTGGCTCGGCCTGCCGAGCGAGGACAAGTTCAAGGGCTATGGCGTCTCCGCCTGCGCCACCTGCGACGGGTTCTTCTATCGCGACAGGAAAGTCGTCGTGGTCGGCGGCGGCAACACGGCGGTCGAGGAGGCCCTGTTCCTGACCAATTTCGCGGCCGAAGTCATTCTCGTGCACCGCAGGGACGAGTTGCGCGCGGAGAAGATCCTGCAGCACCGCTTGCTGAACCACGACAAGATCAAGGTCATGTGGGACAGCGTGCTCGACGAGGCGCTCGGCACCGACGACCCGCCGGGCGTGACGGCGGCACGGATCAGGAATGTCGTCACCGGAGAGGTCGAGGACATTCCCGTCGACGGCATCTTCATCGCGATCGGGCACAAGCCGGCAACGGAACTGTTCGAAGGCCAGCTGGAGATGAAGACCGGCGGCTACATCGTCACCGCCCCGGACTCGACCGCAACCGCGGTGCCGGGCGTCTATGCGGCCGGCGACGTGACCGACGACATCTTCCGCCAGGCGGTGACGGCGGCGGGACTGGGCTGTATGGCGGCGCTCGAGGCGGAGAAACATCTGACCGCCCAAGAGGCACAACGCGAGGCCGCGGAGTAATTCATATCCGTAATCAGTGCGGCCTGAGAGGCCGGACTGCTCCCGCACCCTTGGCGCGTGCGGGGGACGTCAATTCGGAGCGCCCGAAATGGACTGGGACAAACTGCGCATATTCCATGCGGTCGCCGACGCCGGCAGCTTCACCCATGCCGGCGAGGAACTGGGTCTGAGCCAGTCGGCGGTGAGCCGGCAGATCGGGACGCTCGAGGCGGACCTGAGTGTCCCGCTGTTCCATCGCCATGCCCGCGGCCTGATCCTCACCGAACAGGGCGAGATGCTCTATCGCACCGCGCATGACGTGTTCACCAAGCTCGCCAGTGCCAAGACCCGGCTGATGGATTCCAAGGACAAGCCGTTCGGCGACCTGCGCATCACGACCACCATCGGCCTCGGCACCACCTGGCTCACCCCGCGCATTTCCGAGTTCGTCGAGCTCTATCCCGATATCTCCGTACAGATCCTGCTCGCCGACAGGGAACTCGACCTGAGCATGCGCGAAGCCGACGTCGCCATTCGCCTCAGGCGGCCGACACAGCCCGACCTTGTCCAGCGCAAGCTGTTCACCGTGCACTATCACACCTACGCCTCGCCGGAATATCTCAAGCGCTACGGCACGCCCTACAAGGCGGAAGACCTGGACAACCACAAGCTCCTGACCTTCGGCACGCCGCCGGCGTATCTCGGCACCATAAACTGGCTCGAGACCGCCGGCCGCACCAATGGCGAAGCCCGCGAGCCGGCGCTCCAGATCAACAATGTGTCCGGCCTGTGCCGGGCGACCGAAATGGGTCTGGGGATTGCCGCGCTGCCGGACTATATCGTCAACCGGAACAGCAATCTGGTACAGCTCCTGGCCGATCTGGAGATCCCCAGTTTCGAGACCTATTTCGTTTATCCAGAAGAATTGCGCGAATCGAAGCGCGTGGCGGTGTTCCGCGATTTTATCGTCGCCAAAGCCAAGGAATGGTCGTTCTGACCGGTCGAAGCAGGCCGCGAACAAGCCATGCGCCCAGCGCATAGCTCCTATGCTGCGCGTGCTCTTGTTAATGCCGGGATTTTCCCCAACTATACGCAACGCAACCACTTTTGGTAGCGGCTCAGCGGTCAAGTTACTCCCTCCCCTTGCAACTTCCGCTGATTGGTCAACCAGTCCCTCACCCCATGGTTGGCCCTCCGTTGGCCCGATTGGGCTCGAAGTCTTCTTGCCGGACCTTTCCCCCAAAGGTCCGGCATTTTTTTACCCGAAGCCCGACCGGACCGGGCCACGCCCGACACCGGACTTGAGCCGGTGACGGCGAGCGCCTATATCAGGCGGCTCTCATGGATACCGGCACAGACAAAAGCACCGTTCGCCTCATCGCCTCCGACGACAGCTGGATCGAAGGCGAAGCCGTGCGCCAGCTCGAAGCCACCGCCAGGCTCGACGGCATGGTGGCGGCGGTCGGCATGCCCGACCTGCATCCGGGCAAGGGACATCCGATCGGCGCCGCGTTTCTGAGCCGCGGCAGGATCTATCCCTACCTGGTCGGCAACGACATCGGCTGCGGCATGGCGCTGTGGCAGAGCGACTTGCCCGTGCGCAAGATCAAGCTGGACAAGTTCGTCAAGAAGCTGACCGGGCTCGATGAGCCGTGGGACGGCGATCCGGCGGACCGGCTGGAGGCGCGCGGCGTCCCGTCCAGGCTCGCAAGCCCGGCGCTCGGGACCATCGGCGGCGGCAACCATTTCGCCGAGCTGCAGAAGGTCGATACGGTCGTCGACAATGACACGTTCGCCCGGCTGGGTCTCGACCAGGGACAGGCCCAGGTGCTGATCCACAGCGGTTCGCGCGGGCTCGGCGAAAGCATCCTGCGCGCCCATACCGACCGTCATGGCGCGCGCGGCCTGGACACCGGCAGCGACGATTTCGCAGCCTATGTCCAGGCCCACGACGATGCCATGGACTGGGCCTCGGTCAACCGCGAAGTGATCGCCGAACGCTTCCTCGACTGCCTCGGCGGTGCGGCCCGCAAGGTGCTGGACAACTGCCACAACTCCGTCACCCCGGCGCCCGATGGCGACGCCGGGCTCTGGCTGCATCGCAAGGGCGCGGCACCTTCGACCGAAGGCCCGGTGGCGATCCCCGGATCGCGCGGCGCCATCACCTATCTGGTCGCACCCCAGGGCGGCCAGGACGCCAATGCCTGGTCGCTCGCCCATGGCGCCGGCCGCCGCTGGACCCGCTCGGAGAGCAAGGCAAGGCTGTCGAAACGGTTCCGTCCGCAGGACCTCACCCGCACCGATCTCGGCGGCCGGGTGATCTGCACCTCCAAGGACCTGCTCTACGAGGAGGCGCCTCAGGCCTACAAGGACATCGAGAGCGTGATCGCCGATCTGACATCGGCCGGGCTGATCACGGTCATCGCCACCCTGCGCCCGGTCATCACTTACAAGACCCGGCGGCAATGACCGAGCGCTGGATCATGCTGTCGGCCGGACGCGGCCCCAGGGAATGCCAGTGGGTGGTCCAACGGCTGATCCCGGTGCTGTGCAAGGAGGCCGGGGCGCAGGACCTGAGCGCAGCGCTGAGCGACACAGGCGAGGGAGACGACGGCCTGCCGAAGTCGGCGCTCCTTGCGGTCGAGGGTCAAGGCGCGGATGCCTTCGCGGCCGGCCTCGAAGGCACCATCCAGTGGGTCGGCGCCAGCCCGTTCCGCCCCAACCACAAACGCAAAAACTGGTTCGTCGGCGTCTTCGCCCTGGCACCGCCGGAAGAGCACGAAGAGCTGAGCCCGGAGGATGTCCGGTTCGAGGCCATGCGGGCGGCCGGTCCCGGCGGCCAGCACGTCAACACGACGGATTCCGCCGTTCGCGCGCGCCATGTGCCGTCCGGCCTGACCGTGGTCGCCCGCCAAGAACGTTCTCAGCATGCCAACAAGCGTCAGGCGCTGATCAAGCTGGCGGGCCTGCTGCGCGACGCGGCGGAGGCGCAATCGGCCGGCGAAACCAAGGATCGCTGGCGCCGCCAC
The DNA here is from genome assembly GCA_051009775.1 of Hyphomicrobiales bacterium. GTDB lineage: Bacteria > Pseudomonadota > Alphaproteobacteria > Rhizobiales > JAJFHB01 > JBPCWF01. The sequence goes on from JBPCWF010000700.1 coordinate 10,525, forward strand.
GACGCGGTCGAG
>JBPCWF010000701.1:0-3247 GCA_051009775.1 Hyphomicrobiales bacterium
GACCATGGGCGTGCGCGCCAATGCCGACACGCCCGCCGACGCTCGCGCCGCGCGCGAGTTCGGTGCCGAAGGCATCGGGCTGTGCCGCACCGAGCACATGTTCTTCGATCAGGACCGCATCCTGGCGGTGCGCGAGATGATCCTCGCCGATGACGAGGCCGGCCGCCGCACGGCGCTGGAGAAGATCCTGCCCATGCAGCGTGACGATTTCACCGAGCTGTTCGAGATCATGCAGGGCCTGCCCGTGACCATCCGGCTGCTCGACCCGCCGCTTCACGAGTTCCTGCCGCACACCGACGAGGAGATCGCGCAGGTCGCCGCTGTGATCGGCACGGAGGTCGATCATCTGAAGCGGCGCGTCTCGGAGCTGCATGAGTTCAACCCCATGCTCGGCCATCGCGGCTGCCGTCTGGCGATCACCTATCCGGAAATCTGCGAGATGCAGGCGCGCGCCATCTTCGAGGCGGCTCTGGCCGCGGCCAAGTCGACCGCCAAGCCGGTCATGCCGGAGATCATGGTGCCCCTGGTCGCGACCCGCGCCGAGTTCGACATCATCAAGGAGCGCATCGACCACGTGGCGGGCGAAGTAAAGTCAGAGACCGGCGGTGAACTGCACTACCTGACCGGCACCATGATCGAGCTGCCGCGCGCCGTGCTCAAGGCCGATGACATCGCTCAGACGGCGGAGTTTTTCAGTTTCGGCACCAATGACCTGACCCAGACCGCCTTCGGCATCAGCCGTGACGATTCGGCGAAATATCTGACCGAATACACCCAGAAAGGGATCCTGGAATTCGATCCCTTCGTGTCGATCGATGTCGATGGCGTCGGTGAACTGGTCAAAATCGGCGTCGAACGCGGGCGTGCTACCCGAGCCGACCTCAAGCTCGGCATCTGCGGCGAGCATGGCGGCGACCCGCAATCGGTGTTTTTCTGTCAGGACGTGGGTTTGGACTACGTTTCCTGCTCGCCGTTTCGTGTCCCGATCGCGCGCCTGGCGGCGGCGCAGGCGGCCATCGGCAAGAAATAACCGGGATTTCGGGTTGTTATTCCGTGATCGGTCGCGAATTCCGCTCCGGGCGAAACATTGTGTCGCGCGAAAATGAGATGTGAATTTTAATCTGGCGCCCACATTCTTGCCGCAAATGCCGGTAATTTTGGGTTGCTGGCCAACAATCTGGCGAGACGCGCGGACGCAGATCCGCCGGACATATGCAGCGGTGCGATCGCTGTTCGGCAACGGTTGTAAGGGGACGATCCTGAAATGGAATTAACCGTTTCCTCTCATGGACTTGGGTACGACCAGGTCGCTGTGTTGCGGCTATGGTTAACCTATGTTAAACGAAACTCTCTTAGACTGCTCACGCCGCTGAGTTTTCGGAGTACGGTGCGTTGAGTAAGAGTGGTCACGTTCGCAGGGGTCCTATGCAGGGGCAAGTTCGAATCTCGATGGCTGCTCACGGCCAGCAGCGACGGGCCGCGCGCAAACGCGCGAAGGGCGCCGTCACATATGCGCTTGCGGCCGCCAGCCTTGTTATGGGTGCCGCGGCAATCGGCCATTATGCCGGCCAGAAGGCGTCGGCTCGAAGCGTGCCGAGCGCCGAATGGAACGACGTTCTCACCTCGTCCAAGAATACGGTCAGCAAATCGGTCATGCTGCGCGGCGCGTTGCAGAACCAGCCCGAACCGGTGGTTTTCGAACCACAGGACAGCTATGCCGCATTGCCGCCCGTGCCCGAGCAGCAAGTGACGAGCGAAGGCAAGGGCGATCTCATGGTCGCCACGGCAAGCCTGCCCAAGAACGACGCCCGTCTGCAGCAGGTCGCGACCCTGATCGGCACGCCGCCGGTTTGGAAGCTCGAAAAACTGGTGCTGCGCGGTGCGGGCGAAAAGAACCGCCGCGCCAAGGTCCGGCGCAAGCACGTACGCGAGCACTACTGCCTGTCCGAGGCGATCTATCACGAGGCCCGCGGCGAGCCGACCCTCGGTCAGCTGGCGGTGGCCAATGTGATCATGAACCGGGTCAAGGACCGCAACTATCCGAACAGCATCTGCGGCGTCGTCCAGCAGAACCAGCACAAGAAGAACCGGTGCCAGTTCTCCTATATCTGCGACGGCCGCAGCGACAAGCCCAGGCCCGGCAAACATTGGCGCAAGGCCAAACGGGTCGCCAGCCAGGCCATGTCCGGCAAACGCAATATCTATGCGGTCAAGGGTGCGACCCATTACCACGCGGACTATGTCTCGCCGAAATGGGCCAAGGAATTCAAGCTCCTCAAGAAGATCGGCCGGCACATCTTCTATATTGATCCGAAGAAGAAAAATACCAGCTGATCGGCTGCGTTCCGGACCGCAGCGGACCAAAACCTGAACAATGGGACCATTGCCCGTCGTCTTTCCGGACGGCGGGCTGACTGTTTGGGTCTCGGCAAAATGCATCATGCCTGATAGGCTCCCGGGCGAAAAAAATACTGACCAACCCGCGCGCTCCGGCCGCGGACAGGAGACGACCAGATGAGTGCGTGGCAGACTGACGAACGGATGAAGGCGTGGCATTTCCTCGACGGCGAATGGGTCGAAGGCAACCCGGGCATCATGGGCCCGATGTCCCACGGTTCATGGCTCGCCTCGACCGTGTTCGACGGCGCGCGCGCGTTCGAGGGCGTCACGCCCGATCTCGACCGCCATTGCGAGCGCATCGTCGCCTCTGTCCGGACCATGGGCCTGAAGGTGTTGCATGGCGCGGGCGAGCTGGAAGAGATCGCGCGGGACGGCATCGCCAGGTTTTCCAAGGACACGGCCCTCTACATCAAGCCGATGTACTGGGCCGAGGACGGCTTCGTCGACGTCGATCCGGAGTCGACCCGGTTCTGCTTTTCCGTGTTCGAATCGGCCATGCCCGCGCCCAAGGGTTTCAGTGCAACCCTGTCGCCGTTCCGGCGTCCGAGCGTCGAGCTGATGCCGACCGACGCCAAGGCGGCGTGCCACTATCCCAATTCGGCCCGCGCCCTGCGCGAGGCGGCCAGGCGCGGCTTCGACAATGCAATCATGTGCGATCCGCTCGGCAATGTCGCCGAACTGGCGACGGCGAACCTGTTCTACGCCAAGGACGGCGCCGCTCATACGGCTGTACCCAACGGCTGCTTCCTCAACGGCATCACGCGCCAGCGCGTCATCAAGCTGCTGACCGATGCCGGCATCCCGGTCCACGAGCGCACGCTGTCCTACGCCGATTTCGAGGAAGCCG
>JBPCWF010000702.1:0-3795 GCA_051009775.1 Hyphomicrobiales bacterium
GGCGAGCGGAAAGGTCAGGAGCGAGATCAGGACCGAGCGGCCCGGGAAGCGGTTGCGCGCCAGGAACATGCCGGCAACGGTCGATATGGCGACCGCGACCGCGGTCACGCCGGCGGACAGGAGAAGCGTTGCGATCAAGCTTTCCAGATGGCGCGGCTTGGTGACGATCGAGGCATAGGCGGCGAGCCCTTCGGGGCCCGACCCGCTGACCAGCGCAAGCTGTATCCCCGGCCGGCTGAAGAACGCGGCAAAGATGATGCCGGCCGGCAGCATGAGCAGGAACAGTCTTGGATATTCGCGCTGGGTCATGAAGGCGTCGCCTCAAGGATGCGGGGCGGCGCGATGGCGCCACCCCGGCAATGTGGTGCCGCGCTTAGCGGACTTCGTTCAGATAGCGTTCCTTGAACGCGTTCTGAACCGCAGCCATTGCGCCGTAATCGAGCGGTGTCGCCCGTTTGTAGTCGGCGGCGGGAAGGAACTTGGCGGCCGCTTCCGGCGACATGGCGCTGGCGCGCACCGGACGCAGGAACGCGTTGGCCCAGACCTTCTGGCCGGCATCCGACATGATGAAGTCGAGGATCTTCTTGCCCTTGTCCGGGTTCGGCGAGTTCTTTACGAGGCTCATGACGTAGGGCACGACGACCGTGCCTTCGGACGGGATGACGAACACCACATTGGCCTTGTCCTTGTGGATCGCCCGGTAGGCATTGAAGTCATAGTCGAACAGGATCGGGATCTCGCCGGAGAGCACACGGGCATAAGACGTCTGCTTCGGCACGATCGGATCGTTCGCGGCCAGTTTCTTGAAATAGTCGATGCCTGCGTCGAAATTTTCGAGCGAACCGCCGAGCGCCCGGTTGACGGCGACCGCGCCGGCATAGCCGACAAAGGCGCTGGAGGGGTCGAGATAGCCGACCATGCCCTTGTAGTCGGGCTTCAGCAGGTCCGCCCAGGATTTGGGCACCGGCTTGCCGCCGAGCGCGTCGACATTGACGAACAGGCCGAGCGCGCCGGAATGGATCGTGAACCAGTGGCCGTCGGGATCCTTGAGGCCGTCGGGGATGTCGTCCCAGTTCTTCGGCTTGTAGGCCGCGGCCACGCCCTTTTCCTTGGCCTGGATGCCGAACGAGACGCCGTAATAGGCAACGTCCGCCACCGGGCTCGCCTTTTCGGCGATCAGCTGCGACAGCGTCTGGCCGGAGTTCTTGTTGTCATGGGGGATGGAATAGCCCAGCTCCTTCTCGATGGCTTTGAGCTGGGACGCCCAGTCGGCCCATTGCGGCGGGCAGTTGTAGCAGATCGCGTCCGCCGCTTGAGCGGCGCCCACGGTCATGCCAAACAGCACGGCCGATACGGCGGCTATTTGTTTCAGGACTTTTCCGATCATGGTGCGGTCTTCCTTTTCTGCATGGGTTGGGAACGGTCTTGATTGCCGGCGGCGGCGGGCTTGGGGGCTTGCCCCGCCGATTCTCCAAGACGCAGGTGATGGGGCAGGAGCACCGTCTCGGGCGGTGCTTGCCCGCTGAGGTGGCCGAGCAGTTGCCTTGCGGCCACGCGGCCCATCTCGCGTGACGGCTGTACCACCGTGGCGAGCGTGGGGGAAAGATGGGTGCCGGCGGAAATGCCGTCGAAGCCGATGACGGAAACGTCGTCCGGCACTCTTAGGCCCCGCCGGCGCAGGGCGCCGATCACGGAGATGGCGAGCAGGTCGTTGGAGCAGAACAGCGCGGTCGGCGCCTGGCATTGAGCCTGGAACAGATCCGCCATCACTTCATCCATGTCGCTGTCGACGAACTCAACCTCGCGGATGACCGGCGGCCCGAAGCCCGTGGCCTCGAGCTCGAGCACGAAGCCCGCCTGCCGCGCGCGGCTGCGGTCGGAAGCCTGGAAACTGCCGGCGATCATGCCGAGCCGGCGATGTCCGGCCGAGGCGAAGGCCCGGGCGACATCGCGGCCGGCGGCGACGTTGTCGACGGTCACCGTCGGGCGTTCGCGCGCGCTCGGCTGGTTGTAGACCAGGACGTAAGGCACCGACGCCGTCTCGAGCATGTCGAGGCTGGGGCTGTTGTCGGGGTCTGCGACGGTGAGGATCAGCCCGTCGACCTGATAGCCGAGCAGCGCGCCGACCGCGGTCTGTTCGCCCTCCAGGTCATAGTCGGTCACAGTCAGCATCAGGTTGTAGCCGAGCGCCCGCGCCTGTTCGCTGATGCCGGCGACGGTCTCGGCGAACACCGGATTGGAGATCGAAGGAATGACGATGCCGAGCGCTTTGGTGCGCGCCGTCTTCAGGCTGCGGCCGACCGCGTTGGGCCTGAAACCCAGCTCGGCGATCGCGCGCTCGATCCTCTCGGCGGACTTGGCGCCCACATTGCCAGACTTGTTGACCAGCCGCGAAACCGTGGCCACCGACACATTTGCCAACCGTGCAACATCCCTGATGGTTGCTGCCATAACGCCAATCCCGCCAATGAGAGGGCCACAGCGTCCCTCGTTTTGCCGGCTTTGTAAACGTTTACTTTATCAGCGCCATGACGGTTTGCGGGCATATCGCGGCGGTGACCGCCACTCCGGGCGGGCTCGCGCGGCGGCTTGCACGACCGGGCGTGCCGTCTAATATGGCCGGCCATGGCAAACCCGGACGTCATACGCAAGATCCTCGACATCCTGCGCCGCGAGCAGGCGGAAGCGGGCTTCCACATCCGCGAGCAGTGGCTGGCCGATACGCTGGGCGTGTCGCGTTCGCCGGTGCGCACCGCCCTGAAGACGCTGGAACAGCTCGACCTCGTGCGTTCCGAACAGAACCAGGGGTACTTCCTGAAAGTCGCGTCCGGTTCGCCGGAGTTCGACCGGCTGGACCTGCCGGAGACCTCCGTCGAGCGCATTTACCGGCGGATCGCCAGCGAGCGGTTTGCCAATCTTCTGGGCGAGCAGGTCTCGATCGCCGATCTGGTGCGGCGCTACGATGCGAGCCGGGCGGTCGTTCTCAAAGTGCTCGGCCGCATGCAGGAAGAAGGCCTGGTCGAAAAGACCGCCGGACACGGCTGGCTGTTCGGACCGGCGCTCAACGACGAGGCGTCCTACCAGGAAAGCTATCGCTACCGAATTGTGATCGAGCCTGCCGCCATGCTCGAACCGGCGTTCCATCTGGCGTCCAAGCGGCTTGCCCGGCTCAAGCGCCAGCATGAGGAGGTGATCGCCGGGCGGGTCATGGTCGAGCCGGTCACCGACCTGTTCGACATCGACGCCGAGTTCCACGACACCCTCGCCGATGCCTGCGGCAACCGGTTCCTGGCCCAGGCGATCCGCCAGCAGACCAGGCTCCGGCGGCTGTCGGAATACGAGAAATACAATTCGCGCGAACGCCTCAGCGCGTCCTTCGGCGAGCACCTGGGCATTCTCGAAGCGCTCGAGGCGGGCGACCGCGGCCGGGCGGCCGAGCGCATGCGCACCCATATCCAGGCCTCCGATCAGACCCGCCCGGACTTCCGCAAGGTCCGCGTCCTGGCCCACCGCCGACTGACCCGGCGGTAGCCAATCGACATGCTGCTTTCTTCGCCGTCATTACCGGAGTTGATCCGGCAATCTCAGCGCGCCGTCTGTCGGAGATGCGCGGGTCAAGCCCGCGCATGACGGTGGTGGTGTCGACAAAGCGTCGGGCTAAACCTCGCCCCAGACTTCCCTGGCGACTTCGACCACGAGGCCGAGTTTCCGCCATTGCTCGTCCTCGCTCAGGATGTTGCCTTCCTCGGTGGAGGCGAAGCCGCATTGCGGGCTGAGGCAGAACTGGTCCACGGG
>JBPCWF010000703.1:0-5001 GCA_051009775.1 Hyphomicrobiales bacterium
TGGTCATCGCCGACCACTGGCACGGCATCACGGTGATGGGCGCCCGCAATGTGCGCATCGTCAACAACACGGTCATAGACCCGAACCGCGTGAAACCCGGACCGCCATGGGTCACCATCACCAAGCACAAGAACGGTACCCCACCCGAGAACAGTTTCATCATCAACAACCTTGCGCCGTCATTCAATGCGAAGGGCTTCAGCAAGGGGCACTTTCCGACCAGCCGCAAGGGTGTGACCGCGCGCAACAATATGCGGGTCTTCGACCCGGTCGTATATTTCCGCGATCCGGCCAAGGGCGATCTGAGGCTGATACCGGGCAGCCGTCCGGTCGATGCCGGGACGCTCGATCTGACACCGGCCGAGGACATCGATGGCGCGCCGAGGCTGCGCGGCAAAAGCGTCGATGTCGGCGCCTACGAACTGCAGTGAGCGCCGGCGCTCGCTCTATTCCATGCGTTTGCCGACCAGGCTCACGATGTCGCCCATAATGTCGGTGAGCTGGAAGTCCTTGGGCGTGGAGATGGCGGCGACGCCGCACTGCTTCAGGATCGCCTCGTCCTCGGCCGGAATGATGCCGCCGACCACCACCGGCACCTTGTCGAGCCCGCGCTCGCGCATGCGGTTGATGACGTCTCGCACCAGGGCGACATGGGATCCCGACAGGATGGACAGGCCGACCACATGGACATCCTGTTCGGCCGCCGCGTCCGCGATCTGGGCGGGGGTGAAGCGGATGCCGTCATAGACCACGTCCATGCCGCATTCCCTGGCCCGCACCGCGATCTGTTCCGCACCGTTCGAATGGCCGTCGAGGCCGGGCTTGCCGACCAGCAGCCTGAGCGTGCGCCCGAGGCTGCGCGACAGCGCCTCGACCTCTGCGCGCACGTCGCCCGCCCCGTTGCCCTCGAGCCGCCCGAAGGTCACGCCGACCCCGGTCGGCGCGCGGTATTCGCCATAGACCCGGCGCAGCACCTCGCCCCACTCGCCCGTGGTAACGCCCGCCTTGGCCGCGGCGATCGACGGCTCCATGATATTGCCGCCCTCTTGCGCGGCCGTCCTGAGCGCATCGAGCGCAGCCGCCGCGGCACCGCCGTCGCGCTCATCGCGCCACGCCTTGAGCCGTTCGATCTGGTCGCGTTCGACATCCTCGCGCACGGTCAGGAAGCCGCCGTCGCCGCCCTGGGCGAGCGGCGAGGCCTCGGTCTCCTGATAGGCGTTGACGCCCACCACCACCTGCTCGCCCGCTTCGATCGCGGCAAGCCGGCGCGCGTTGGAGGCGACCAGCTGCTCTTTCATGTAGCTCGTTTCGACCGCGGCGATGGCCCCGCCCATGGCATCGATGCGCGCCAGCTCGGCGCGCGCCTCCGCCTTCAAGGCTTCGACCCTGGCCTCGATCTCGTTGGAGCCAGAGAAGATGTCGCCATAGTCCAGAAGGTCGGTCTCACAGGCGACGATCTGCTGCATGCGCAGGGACCATTGCTGGTCCCACGGACGCGGCAGGCCCATGGCCTCGTTCCAGGCCGGCAGCTGCACCGAGCGCGCACGCGCGTCCTTGGACAGAACCACGGCCAGCATTTCGAGCAGGATGCGGTAGACATTGTTCTCCGGCTGCTGCTCGGTGAGCCCGAGGGAATTGACCTGGACGCCGTAGCGGAAGCGGCGGAACTTCGGGTCCTCGACGCCGTAGCGCTGGCTCGTGATCTCGTCCCACAGATCGACGAACGCGCGCATCTTGCACATCTCGGTGATGAACTTCAGGCCGGCATTGACGAAGAAGCTGATGCGCCCGACCACGCGCGGGAAGTCGTCTTCCGGGACCGCGCCGGACGCCTTGACCCCGTCCAGGATGGCGATCGCGTCGGCGAGCGCGAAGGCGAGCTCCTGCACCGGTGTCGCCCCGGCCTCCTGCAGGTGATAGGAGCAGACGTTGACCGGGTTCCATTTCGGCACCGCAGCATAGGCGAAGGTGACCACGTCGCTGGTCAGCTTGAGCGACGCGTCGGGCGGGAACACATGGGTGCCGCGCGACAGGTATTCCTTGATGATGTCGTTCTGGGTGGTGCCGGTCAGCTTGGCCCGGTCGGCGCCCTGCTCGTCGGCCGCCGCGATATAGAGCGCCAGCAGCCATGCCGCGGTGGCGTTGATCGTCATCGACGTGTTCATCTGTTCGAGCGGAATGCCGTCGAACAGGGCCCGCATATCGCCCAGATGGTTGATCGGAACGCCGACTTTGCCGACTTCGTCGCGCGCCAGCACGTGGTCGGCGTCATACCCGGTCTGGGTCGGCAAATCGAAGGCGACCGAAAGTCCGGTCTGTCCCTTGGCAAGATTCTTGCGATAGAGCGCATTGGAGGCGGCCGCGGTCGAATGCCCCGCATAAGTCCGGAAAATCCAGGGACGATCCCGTTCCGTCGCCGATTTCTGGTCTGCCATGCTGTGTCACCCGCGCCGAGTTCAACTGTACACAATGTCCACAGGTGTGGGAAATTGTGGCGAAATCCTCCGATAACATACTTTTGTTGCAGTGCAAAATATTCTACAAGGGCGTAACCTTAAGCAACAAAGTTTCACGCATGAGGAGTGCCGGCGGCCATGAACGCTGAACCCGCAGAAGCTGCAAACGATGCGCAGAATGTGAAAGACCTTTACGAACTCGGCGAGATTCCCCCTTTGGGACATGTGCCGAAGGAGATGTACGCCTGGGCGATCCGCCAGGACCGTCACGGCCCTCCGGAAGAGGCCATGCAGGTCGAGGTGGTGCCGACCTGGCAGATCGATTCGCACGAAGTTCTGGTGCTGGTGATGGCGGCGGGCGTCAATTACAACGGTGTCTGGGCGTCGCTCGGTACGCCGGTCTCCACGCTCGACGTTCACAAGCACCCCTATCATGTCGCAGGCTCCGACGCCTCGGGCATCGTCTGGGCGGTCGGTTCCAAGGTCAAGCGCTGGAAGGTCGGCGACGAGGTGGTCATCCACTGCAACCAGGATGACGGCGACGACGAGGAGTGCAACGGCGGCGACCCCATGTTCTCACTGACCCAGCGGATCTGGGGCTACGAGACACCGGACGGCTCATTTGCGCAGTTCTGCCGGGCCCAGGCGCAGCAGCTGATGCCGCGCCCGCAGCACCTGACCTGGGAGGAATCAGCCTGTTACACCCTGACGCTGGCGACCGCCTACCGCATGCTGTTCGGCCATCGTCCGCACATTCTGCGGCCAGGCCACAACGTGCTGGTCTGGGGCGCTTCGGGCGGGCTCGGGTCCTTCGCGGTCCAGCTCTGCGCCACCGCGGGCGCCAATGCCATCGGCATCATCTCCGACGACGACAAGCGCGACTTCGTCATGCAGCTTGGCGCCAAGGGCGTGATCAACCGCAAGGAGTTCGACTGCTGGGGCCAGATGCCCGAGGTCGGCACGGACGAGTACAATGTCTGGCTCAAGGAAGTGCGCAATTTCGGCAAGGCGATCTGGCAGCACACCGGCAAGGGCGTGAATGTCGACTTCGTGTTCGAGCATCCCGGCGAGGCGACCTTCCCGGTCTCCTGCTTCGTGGTCAAACGCGGCGGCATGGTCGTGTTCTGCGCCGGCACCACCGGCTACAAGCTGACCATGGATGCGCGTTACGTCTGGATGCACCAGAAGCGCATCCAGGGCTCCCACTTCGCCCATCTGAAACAGGCGAGCCAGGCCAACCGGCTGATGGTCGAGCGGCGTATCGATCCGTGCATGTCGGAGGTCTACAGCTGGGACGACATCCCGAAAGCACACATGCGCATGTGGAAGAACCAGCACCAGCCGGGCAACATGGCGGTGCTGGTCAACGCCCCCGCCCCCGGGTTCCGCACCTACGAGGACGTGGTCGAGGCGGCCGCGGGCTGACACGCGATCCGGGGCTGCTCGGAGATGCCCGGATCACGTCCGGGCATGACGTGCATTTTTGTTGTCATTGCCGGGCTTGATCCGGCGCGCTCCGGACAGCCGTGTGCAAACTACTGTTGCACCAGCTCCGGCCACTTCTTGTCGCCGGCGGAAATGTTCTCGTCGATCTGGGTCTGCCAGACTTCGTGGACCCGCGCGTTGAGGTTCAGGTAGAGCTTGCCCGCATGGATCGTCCAGGCCTCTGGGTCGCCGTCGGCCATATGGCCGTGCGCGGCGCCATAGGCGCAATAGCCGCCATATTGCGGCGCGTAAGCTTGCGGGTCGGCCTTGAACAGGTCGCGGTTCTCGGCCGATGAAAACGCCCATTTGGCATTCTTCCAGGTGACGGTGAACTCGGGTTTGCCCTTGGCCGGCCGGCCGGTCCTGAAATAAGCGACCGGATCGTAGCCGTGAATCGCGAGCTTGCTCACCTGGTCGACATTGATTTCGGCGCCGGCGGCGCCAGCGGCCATCACGGGCGCCGTGCCGCTCCACACCACCAGGGCAAGCATCGCGGCGAACAGGGTTGACAGTCTCATGGTCGGTCTCCGATGTTGCGTTCATCGTCCGTGCCCGGACCGTAAGACGGCAATGCGGCACGCACATGATCATGTGGCGGCCGTATCGGCGGTTTCAAGGTCCGTGGCCGGTGGCCCAAGCGCAATCAAACTGGCGCCGTAAACTTGTGATGAGTAACGCATCATGCTCTCAAGACGCACTTTACTCTGGTCCACGCTCGGCTTGACGGGCCTCGTCGCTTCCGGCGCGCTGATCCCGTCCTATCGCCTGCGGGTCGCCGCGCAGCTCCTGATCGACGGCCGACGGGCGCCGCCAGGGGACGGCGGCAAGGTCTTCGCCGAGCCCGAAGACTGGGCCAAGGCGCTTATCTCCGCAGCCGAGAGCCAGATCGGCAGGACCGTCCGCTACGATTCAGCATATGCCGCGCTCGCCTATCCGGGCGGCGATGTCCCGATCGAACGCGGTGTGTGCACCGATGTGGTCGTGCGTGCCTATCGCGACGCTTTCGGGCTCGATCTGCAGAAACTCGTCCATGACGACATGCGGGCGAACTTCAAGGCCT
>JBPCWF010000704.1:0-3367 GCA_051009775.1 Hyphomicrobiales bacterium
ACCGCAGGCCATTGCCATCGCTATCCGCCCGGGGTCTACGTCAACCCGCAGAGCGGTACGGTCGTGCAGAAGTTTCCCACGACCGACCGGTCCCACTGGTGCGGCGAGTGGAACGGCGATGAGTCCCATCTGATGGAAGACGTGCGGCGGCTGGCTGCGCAAAGCGCGCAGCAGTCATAGCTCCCGGGCCGGCCAGGGTTTGCGGGGCCGGGCGTCTATTCCGTGAATTCGATCCTGCCTTCGGGCAGAAGATAGAGCACGAGCGCGCGGCCGTCCGATACGGTCGGGTGATGGGCGGTGCCGGGCGGGTTCACACACCAGCCGGCGGCGTGACCGTCAAAGCGCGCGCCCTCCGTGACCGGCATGACCATGCACACCTCTCCGGTCGGGTGACGGTGGTGCGGGCCGACGATATCGGTGAGATCGACAACGTCGATGCTGAGGTCATGGGTTTCGCCCGACGGTTCCACAACCCGTCCGAACCTGCGTCCTTCGCCGCCCTGGGTGCACATCCATCCCGCCTCTATTGCCTCGTGACAGGCCTGTTCGATGGTGCGGAAGGTCTCGCTTGAGGGCGGAAAGGCAGCATTCAGCTCGCTTTCCAGATCCTTGTCGATCTCCGCCTGCGAGATCGCCGTCACGACCGGTTCCATCAACTGCTTGAAGTTCTGCAGGTTCATGTCCGTCATTTCTCCACGCCTCTTCCTGTGTGCCGTTCCTGCGCCGGTTTTCAAGAGCCTATCAGCTCTGCCTGGCCCGTCATATACGGTGTTTCGCCGGAGCCCGGCCTGAGGCATTGTGGCGGGGTGACGGGTATCGGATGGCCAAGATGCCCGCGCTGCGAGGGGAAGGCGATGAACGACCTACTGATGACCGGCGCGCCGCCGGCGCCGGAAAACCGGGTAACGCTGGAGAACTGGCGCACCGCACCCTACAACCGGTGGAGTTTCCACAATGTGCGCAACATGGTGCCGACCGCGCCGGTGCGCCGCGATCCCGGTCATGTCTGGGCGCTCGAGCCGGCGCCGCAGGACCCGGGCGGAATCGCGTTCGAAGGCGAGGGCGGGTCGCACTGGACCGTCGCGCGCTGGCTCGACGAGAGCTTCACCGACGCGATGCTCGTGCTCGGCGGAGACCGGATCCTGTTCGAGCACTACACCAACGGCATGGCGCCGGATCACCAGCACATCCTGATGTCGGTCAGCAAGTCGGTGACCGGGGTGCTTGCGGGCGTCCTGGTCGGCCGCGGCGCGCTCGACCCGGAGGCGCCGGTCGTGACCTATGTGCCGGAGGCTCGAGGGTCCGCCTACGAGACGGCGTGCGTGCGCAACCTCCTGGACATGACCTGCGGGGTCGAATTCGACGAGGACTATCTTGCAGCCGATGGTGCGATCGTGCGCTACCGCGAGGCGTCCGGCTGGAAGCCGGCCGCGGATCCGGCCGCGGTGCCGGACCAGCGCAGCTTCGTCGTGTCGCTCCAGCCGTCGGGCGCGCATGGCGGCATGTTTCGCTACATCTCGCCCAATACGGACCTGCTCGGCTGGGTCATCGAGCGGGCGAGCGGGCGGGCCTTCGCCGATCTCCTGAGCGAGACGATCTGGCGGCCGCTCGGCGCCGAACACGATGCCTATGTCACGGTCGACCGGCTCGGGGCGCCGCGCGCTGCTGGCGGCATCTGCATGTGCCTGCGCGATCTGGCGCGGTTCGGCCTGATGATGCTGCGTGGCGGGCGCGCCGGCGCGGAACAGATCGTGCCGGCGTCCTGGGTCGAGGATATCCGCGAAGGCGGCGATCCGGCCGGGTGGAAACAGGGCACCATGGCGTTCCTGTTCCCGCACGGCGCCTATCGCAGCAAGTGGTATGCCACCGGGTTCGCGAGCGGCGCGTTCACGGCGATCGGGGTCCACGGGCAGTATCTCTATGTCGTGCCGTCGGCCGATATGGTGATTGCGAAATTTTCCTCCGCACCGCCGCCGGTCGACGACGCGATGGAGGTGACCACCATGGCGGCGTTCGAGGCGATCGCGGCGGCGCTTGCAACATAGGCGCAGGGGAGAAACGACATGACAGGACGGGTGGCGGTGATCGGCGGGGGCGTGACAGGGTGCAGCGTGGTCTGGCATCTCGCGGAACGCGGGATCGGCGATGTCGTGCTCATCGAGCGCGACCGGATCGGCTCCGGCACCACATGGCATTCCGCCGGCAACATCACCTGGAAGCCGCTCGAAGACAATGATGCGCCGGTGCACTACATGTTCGATCTGATCGACCGGTTCGAGGCGGACGGCGAGCAGAGCACCGGCTGGGTGCGTACCGGGCGCCTGTTCCTGGCCCGCAGCGAAGCCGACATGGAACTCTACGCCCCGATGGCGGCCGAAGGGCAGGCGCGCGGTTATGAAAGCGCCATGCTGACCCCGGACGAGGCGGCGGCGCGGCATCCCCTGCTCGATGCGCAAACGATCGCGGGGGCCTGGTTCAACGGCCTGTCGGGGCGTCTCAACCCGGCCGACCTGACGGCGTGCTACGCCCGGGCGGCGCGGCGCGCCGGCGCCGAGATCCGCGAGCAGTGCTCGGTCGAGGGCCTTGTCGCGACCGGCGGCAACATCTCCGCGGTGATGACCGGCGACGGCCCGCTCGAGGTCAATGCGGTGGTGGTGTGCGCGGGCCTGTGGTCGCGCGACCTGCTCGTGCCGCTTGGTGTCGAGCTTGCCCAGTGGGGCTGCCAGCATTTCTATGTCATCGCCGATATCGACCCGCGGCTCGAGCGCGAGACACCGTCCTTCGTGTCGCCGGCCGATCTGGTCTATGGCCGCGAGGAGGTCGGCGGGCTGCTGTTCGGCTGCTTCGACGAGGGCGCGCTCAGCCTCGAGCCGGACAGCCTGCCGGAACCTTTCACCTTCACCCTGCTTGAGCCCAACTGGGACAAGTTCGCGCCCTATTTCGACAAGGCGGCCGAGCTGTTTCCGATGCTGGTCGACGCGCCGATCCGGCAGTTCGTCAACGGCCCTGAGAGCTTCACACCGGACGGCAACCCGCTGATCGGGCCGGTGCCGGAGGTCGGGGGGCTCTATGTCGCGTCCGGCATGAACTCACGCGGCGTGACCGTGTCGGGCGCATCCGGCCATATCATCGCGGATCTCGTCGCCGGGACCGTGCCGCGGTTCGGCGCCACGGCCTATGCGCCCGACCGGTTCGGGACGCGGGCCGGTGATACCGCCTGGCTCAGGCAGGAGGCGTCCGCCACGCCCAGCCGCTATTATATCGAAGCGCACCGGGTCGGGACCTGACGCCGCCGCGTGCGGGTTACGGGGAGGCCGGCTCCGGCACCAGTTTTTCGATCACCTTGGCCGAGCAGAGAACCCCCGGC
>JBPCWF010000705.1:0-3984 GCA_051009775.1 Hyphomicrobiales bacterium
CGATCGGAATGGCCGTGACCACCCGGTCCGGATATTTGGCAGCCCATTCCAGCACCTGCATGCCGCCCATGGAGCCGCCGGTGACGCAGAGCAGGTCGGGGATGCCGAGATGGTCGAGCAGCATGACCTGTGAACGCACCATGTCGGAGACGGTGATCACCGGAAAGGCGAGGCCGTAGGGCTTGCCGGTCTCCGGCTCGATCGAACTCGGGCCCGTTGTGCCCATGCAGCCGCCGAGCACATTGGCGCAGATGACGAAATAGCGCTCGGTGTCAATCGGCTTGCCCGGTCCGACCATCAGCTCCCACCAGCCTTCCTTCTCGGTCACCGGGTGGCTGCCGGAGACGAACTGGTCGCCGGTCAGCGCATGGCAGACCATCACCGCGTTGGTCCTGTCGGCGTTAAGCGTGCCGTAGGTCTCGTAGGCGATCTGCAGGGGCGAGAGCACCTGGCCGCAATCCAGCGCCAGCGCCTGGTCCGGGCCGAAGCGCGCATAGGCGCACGGCAGTGCGTCCTGCGCGGTCAGGGCGGCACGATTGCGCGTGCGTGTGGTGTCCATAAGCTTCGCCGTCATGTCATCGCCGCCGGCCCGCCCAATCGTGCGGGCTCCATCGAAGGCGAGGCCGAAAGGCTTGTTTCAACTGGTTCTTTTGGCGCGGCCGCGCGGGGCTTAGCTATGGTTGCCCGGGCGTTGATGTCAATGTTTTCTTTGATTTTGCATAGACACGGCCCTATGAATAGCCGGCATTTTGGCGGGCTGGTCCGGCATCGGCCGCGACACTGCGCGGGGCCGGAAATGCCGGGAAAAACTGAGAAACGGATGGACTTATGAACCGCCGAACCGGAACGTCGGGGGAGCTGGAGGACGTGCGCCGCGAGATCGACGCGGTGGACGACGCCATGCTCGACCTGTTGAAACGGCGGTTCCGGGCGGTCGAGCGGGTCAAGGCGATCAAGGGGCTCGATGCCGGCGCGCAGGGCCCGGCCTTCAGGCCGGCCCGCGAGGCGCAGATCATCCGGCGCCTGGTGCGGGCCGCAGAGAACGCGGTGCCGGCCGGCACGGTGGCCAAGATCTGGTTCGAGCTGATAGCCGCGGCGACGCGCCTGCAGGCGCCACTCCGGCTGCATCTGGTCGTCACGCTGAGACGGGCGCAGCATCAGGACCTGATCCGCTATCACGGCGGACCGGATGTCGAGATCGTCAGCCATGTCCGGCCCGAGGACGCCTTGCGGGCGGTGGCGGGAAGCGCGGCCGACATGGCGCTGTGGCCGATCGATGACGGTTCGGGCGCAACCGCCTATATGGAGCGAAGGTTCCTTGCGGCCATGCTCGCGCCCGGGGGTGCGGAGCTCAGGATCAACGCGCGCCTGCCGTTCATGGCCGATGCCCTGAGGGCCAGCGCCTATGTGGTCGGCAAGGCGCCTTACGAGCCTTCGGGCGACGACACCACCATGATTGCGGTGGCGTCTTCGGACGAGGACGCGGCGGCGCTCGTCGCCGGGGCCGGGTTCGACCGGACTGCTGCCGTGTTGCGCGGAGATGCCGGATGGTCACTGGTCGCCGTGGCGGGCTTTGTCGCGGCTGACGATGAGAGATTTGGGCGGCTGGAAGCCGACGCCGCCGTGGCCGATTGGCGTTACCTCGGAGGTTTCGCCAATCCGATAACAGTGGGAGATACGTCGTGAGTGCATCGGCGGCCAAGCCGCGCCCGCAGCCCGGCATACTGGACATCGCGGTCTATGTTCCGGGCAAGAGCAAGGGCCCTTCGAACGTCAAGCTGCATAAGCTGTCGTCCAACGAGACCCCGTTGGGGCCGGCGCCGGCGGCGACCGAGGCGTACCGGCGGGCGGGCGAAACGCTGGAACTCTACCCGGACGGCGCGGCCACCGCCCTGCGCGAGGCGATCGGCGCGAGGTTCGGCCTCAACCCGGACCACATCGTGTGCGGCGCCGGGTCGGACGAGCTTCTTTCGCTGATCGCACAAGGCTATCTCGGTCCGGGCGACGAGGCGGTCCACACCAAACACGGCTTTCTGGTCTACGAAATCGCGATCCGGGCCGCAGGCGCGCGCCCGGTGGTGGCGGACGAACTCGACTACACGGCGAATGTCGACCGCATCCTCGCCTGCGTCACCGATAAGACGAAGGTCGTGTTCCTGGCCAATCCGAACAACCCGACCGGCACCTATGTGCCGATCGACGAAGTCCGCCGGCTGCATGCCGCCCTGCCGCCGACGACGCTGCTGGTGCTCGATGCGGCCTATGCCGAGTATGTCCGGCGCAACGACTACGAGGCGGGCGTGGGACTGGTTTCGGGCGCCGACAACGTGGTCATGACCCGCACGTTCTCCAAGATCTTCGGCCTGGCCGCGGTCCGGCTCGGCTGGGTCTACGCGCCGCCGGAGATCGCCGACGTGATCAACCGGATCCGCGGGCCGTTCAACGTCAATGCGCCGGCGATCGCAGCGGGCGTCGCGGCGCTCGGCGACCGGGCCCATGTTGAACAGGCGGTCGCGCATAACGACCGGTGGCTCGAACGGCTCGGCGTGGAGCTCTCTGCGCTTGGGCTGGAGGTGACCCCGAGCGTCGGCAATTTCGTTCTGATCCACTTTCCCGACCGTGACGGCAAGCGCGCGGCCGATGCGGACACCTTCCTGACCGAGCGCGGCCTGATCCTGCGCCGTCTTGACAATTATCACCTGCCCAACGCGCTGCGCATGTCGATCGGCAGCGAGGAAGCCAATCAGGCGGTGATCGCGGCGCTTATGGACTTCCTGGGCGAGGGCGGCTGAGCGCGATGCCGGAACCGATGTTTCAGAAGGTCTGCGTGATCGGGCTCGGGCTGATCGGCTCGTCGCTCTGCCACGTGATGCGGCGCGAAGGGCTGGCCGGCCATATTTCGGGCCATGCGCGCAGCCGGGCGACCCGTGACAAGGCGGTGGAGATCGGCCTGGTCGACAGCATTCACGACGGCGCCGCGGAGGCGGTGGCGGACGCCGATCTGGTGATCGTGTGCGTGCCGGTCGGCGCCTGTGGGCAGGTGGCCGCGGCAATCGGCCCGATGCTCAAGCCCGGCGCCATCGTCACCGATGTCGGATCGGTCAAGGGCCATGTGATCGCGGCAATGGCGCCGCATATGCCCGATGGCGTTCACTTCATCTGCGGCCATCCGGTTGCCGGCACGGAGGAATCCGGTCCGGAATCGGGCTTCGCCTCGCTGTTCGAGGACCGCTGGTGCATCCTGACCCCGACGGCCGGAACCGACAAGGAAGCCTGCAACCGTCTTGAGGCGTTCTGGAAGGCCTGCGGCTCCAGCGTCGAGCGCATGGATCCGGAGCACCACGACCTGGTTCTGGCGATCACCAGCCATGTGCCGCACCTGATCGCCTACAACATCGTCGGCACCGCGGCGGACCTGGAAGAGGTGACCCGTTCGGAGGTGATCAAATATTCCGCCGCCGGGTTCCGCGACTTCACCCGCATCGCCGCGTCCGATCCGGTCATGTGGCGCGATGTGTTCCTGACCAACCGGGACGGGGTGCTGGAAATGCTCGGCCGGTTCACCGAGGACCTGACCGCACTCCAGCGCATGATCCGCAATGGCGACGGCGAGGCTCTGCAGGCGCTCTTCACCCGCACCCGCTCGATCCGGCGCGGCATCATCGACGCCGGTCATGACGAGCCCGTGCCGGATTTCGGCCGCCGCGGCGAGATCAAGCCGCAGGAGTGAGCGGGGGCAGGGGTGGGGCTGTCAATGTCCACGCGCCATACCCGCGTTCTCACCTCATTCCCGCACCTCCCGTCATTCCCGCCCCTTTCTTCGTCATTCCCGCGAAAGCGGGAATGACGGGAGAGGCGGGCCTGACGGATGGGGTGGGAATGATGGGCGCGCGATTGACGATACGCGGAGCGGGGGGTATCGCAGCAAACCGGCCTCAAAACAGCGGCGGGATCCTGGTCAGCTTGAACGGGCCGAAATAGAGC
>JBPCWF010000706.1:0-3107 GCA_051009775.1 Hyphomicrobiales bacterium
GTCAAACAGGATCACCGGCCCTTCGGCGGGAATGAAGACATAGCCGGCCTGGATGTGTGTCTGGTAGATCGCGCAGTTGCGGAACCCCGTGGCGTAACGGATGGAATAGGGGCTCAGCAGCACGCAGGCCGCATAGTCGTGCCTGATCAGTTGCTCGCGCACCCGGCCGAGCCGGTAGCGGCGCATCTTGTCCAGGTCGATGCCGGCCGCCTCGGTGTCGGTCAGTCCGGTGACCGGCGTGATATGCGCGGCCCGTTCAAGTGTCAGCTCCGCCATGGCATTGCACCCCTCATTCGATCGAGAGAATAGGCTTTCCATCTGCCCTAGGAGAACGGGGCGCTTGTACACAAGCGAATTAATTTCAGCGCTTTGAGACCGGCGGGGAGGGGGACGCGGTCAGGTGACCGGCTCAAGCAGCTCAGGTCCGTTGTTGCGGACATTGCCGACTGCCTTGCCGACCGGGTGCGCGGCAAGCAGGTTGTCGTTGCGCGGTGCCAGCTTTCCGTCCGCGGCGCCGCCAAGCCAGCTGTCGAACCGGTCGGGTGTCAGGATCACCGGCATGCGGGTGTGGATGGCGGACATGAAGCTGTTGGCCTCCGTGGTCAGGACCGTGCAGGAATGGATGTCCTCTCCGCTCTCCGGATCGCGCCAGCGGTCCCAGAGACCGGCGAAGGTGAGCGGCGCAGCTTCCGCGCTCCTGATCAGATAGGGCTGCTTTTCGCCGCCGGACCGCTTCCATTCGTAGAAGCCCGTAGCCGGCACCAGACAGCGGTTGCGCCTGAAAGCGGACCGGAACATCGGCTTCCCGGCCGCCGTTTCCGATCTCGCGTTGAATGTCGAGGGCAGGTCCTTGAGCGGTTTCTTCCACCACACCGGAACGAGCCCCCAGCGCATGTCGACCATCAGCCGCTCGCCGTTCCGAGCCACGATGACATTGATCGCCTGGGTCGGCGCGACATTGTAATTGGGCTGGAGGTTACGCGGCGCCCCGGAGAGATTGTAGAACTCGTAGACTTCCTGCCACGTGTAGGCCTGCGTGAAACGCCCGCACATACGGATTGCCCTCAGCCCCCAATGCCGAATTAGGTACCGTCTAAAGGCAAACCGTTTGCGTGGCAACAGACTTGGATTGGGGGGTCTAGCGCCGCCGGAAATTCTTTCGCCGGCGGGGGGCACCACCTGTCGGTGCTGAGCGCTCGTCCTTGTGGCGGAAGTTGATGCGCGCCTTGCTCAGGTCATAGGGCGTCAGTTCGACCGTCACCCGGTCGCCAACCAGAATACGGATGCGGTGCTTGCGCATCCGGCCCGCGGCGTAAGCCATAACCTCGTGACCTTCGTCCAACTGAACGCGAAACCGCGCATCGGGCAGGACTTCGGTCACGACGCCTTCGGCTTCCACCAGATCTTCTTTAGCCATTAAGGCTCCTTGCATGATGCAATAAAGTGAACCGCGCCCGAACAGGCGCGGTACCGTGAAGCAGAGATCTGCTCCGGAGTGTTCTCAGACTGCTCGCCTGATGTTTGATGTTAAAGCGCTTTGAGGTTGGTCGCGGCGTCCTTGCCGTTGCGGCCGGTCTCGATGTCGAACGAGACCTTCTGCCCCTCATCGAGGCCGCTCAGGCCGGCACGCTCGACAGCGCTGATGTGCACGAACACATCCTTCCCCTGATCTTCCGGCTCGATGAAGCCGTATCCTTTGGTTGCGTTGAACCATTTAACTGTGCCAGTGGACATTTATCTCCTCCGTGCCTGGCGTGGCTACCCGCGGGATTGCGGTGCGCATTAAATAACCAATGGATCTGACCGCAACTGGAACCCGCATACGGGGAGTTTGGAAGGACCATCGTTATTCGAGGAAAAACATATAGGCCCTTGCCGGTTCGTTGGCAAGCAGATGTAAGCGCGTTGTCGGAGCCGATGACGCGTCGAAAACAGCCGGTCGCACCAGCAACCGGAGCTGGTTTTACGAACCCTTAATCAGGTTGATTTATCGACTGTGGCGTGGCGCTCACAGCCGGGGTGTTGCCTGATCATATGGCTATGATATGCATATGATATTGCGTTAGACACCCATAAAGCCCCTGCATTTCAACAATTCGTCAGCTAAGTGATATTCGTCACTTTTCCATCTCCTCCTTTCTCTTACATGAAGTTCAGGAACCGAGGAGACGGACATGCACAAGCTCAACATCGCAGTCGTTGGAACATGCTTGACGATCGGCGCCTTTACCTTGAGCGCAGGTCCCGAGGCTACCACGCTTGACGTTATTGCCGCACCACACGGTGCAGTCGCGGTGCAGACCGGCAAGCTCTATGACGCGATCCAGATCTCCAGCGCCAGGACGGAGCGCCCGGTACGCAGCACCCTGACGCTGCCGAGCGACCCCAAGACCGTCGCCACCGCGCGTCTGAACCGGTACCTGACTTCAAATGCGCAAGAGACCGGTCCCGGCCGGATCGGCTGGCACATCAACGATGCGCTGGCCGCCTACAAACGCGCGGTTGCCGAGAACAAGCCGTTGGTCCTGATCTTCGGTAAGTCCGACTGCGGCGCATGCAAAAAGATGCTGGCCGATGTGCTGCCCTGCACCGGGGTCAACCGTTTCGCCGGACGCGCGGTCTTCGCCTATAGCGAGCCCGCGACCGACAGCGCGGCGCGCTACATCGGCGCGAAGCTGCTGGTCAACCGGGCGCCGACCATCACCATCATCGAGCCGCGCGGCGACAAGATCGAGGAGCGCGCGCGGATCACCGGTTACTTCTCCGCCGCGATCGTGTCCGCCGATCTTGAGAAGTTCCTGTCGACGGAGACGTCGTGGAACGGCTCCGCCCTGCCGTTCGTGCCGGTCTCGACCACGGGCACCCGCCAGGCCGGTTCAACGGCCTGCCGCTGAGCGCTCCGGGCGGGCACCGCGATCAGGTCCGCTCGCGCAGCACGTACATGCGGAACTCGCCATAGTCCTTGGCCAGCGCCACCACCCCGACATAGTCGCACTCGATATCCTTCGCGCCCGAAAGCGCAAGCGCCGCCGCCATCGGCTCGGTCACGTAGACCGCGCCGGGCGGCGTGATCGGTTCGACCCGCGCGACCTTGGTGACATGAGAGC
>JBPCWF010000707.1:0-3705 GCA_051009775.1 Hyphomicrobiales bacterium
TCGGTTCCGTGGCAATCCATATCCTCGGGCAGGATGCCGTCGAAGCGCCGGCGCACCTGCTTGAGGTACCGGCCGTTGACCCAGCCCGTGACCTCGCCGTAGCGCACTTCGCGCCACAGACCCGAAGAGAGCTTTATGGTCACCCCGGTTGCGAGAACCCCGGTCCCGTCCGCGGGGATCGTGCCGACGATCTTGGCCTGGAGAATGTCGTCGCCGCCCGCCACGTCTTCGCGCATGTTGAGACTGTCGTTCGAAGCGACGCCGACAACGCGGTACTCATCGAGGGCGCGCGCCGGCGCCGTCGTCAGAAGGGCGCAAAGGCCCAGTGCGGCAAGAGCGAAAACCAGGCTGCGCATAACATCCACCCCTTGTCCGCTTGGGAACGATCCTCACACGATCCGGGAAAGCGCCGCCGGCTGTCAAGCATGGGGATGGGAGGGGTCAGGCGGCCGCGCGCACCGGTGCGGCGATCTCGGTCTTTACGCCCGCCGCGGCGAGGGCGTCGGCCACCGCGCCGGTCGGCGCCGCGTCGGAGATCAGCACGTCGATCGCCTCGAAGCCGCACACCCTGACCAGCCCCTGGCGCCCGAATTTCGAGCAGTCCGAGACGATCATGGCCGAGGTGCCGCGCGACACCATCACGCGGGCAAACTCCGCTTCCTCCAGATTGTAGTCCATCGGTCCGGCCTCGGCGTCGATCGCGCCGATCGAAATGATCGCATGGCGCACCTGGAATCGTGTCACGAAGTCGATCGCGGCATGGCCGAAGGCGGCGCCGTTGTCGCCGCGCAGCTCGCCGCCCGCCATGTAGACCGTGTTGCCGTTCACCGTGGCGAGCGTTCGGGCGATGTCGGACGAGTTTGTGACGACGGTCAGGTCGCGCCGTTTCCTGAGCTCGCGGGCGAGATAGCTGGTCGTGGTGCCGGTATCCAGCATGACCGAGGCGCCGTCCTGAATATGGCGCGCGGCCTGGGCCGCGATCGCCCGCTTGGCATCCGCGTTGACCCGCATGCGCCGCTCGAACGGCGCTTCGCCGACCTGGAAGGGCAGGGTGACCGCGCCGTGGACCTTGAGCACTTCGCCGGCTTCGGTCAGCGGTTTGACGTCGCGTCGGATGGTCTCGAGCGACACCTCGAAGCGCCGCGCCAGATCGGCGATGGAGCAGGTGCCTTCCTCTTGCAGCAGACGCAGGATGGCCGAATGGCGTTTGGTATATCGCATAAGTGGAACTGTGCCGCCAAAATTGGCGATTTGCAACTTTCCTGAGGTTGTTTGGCCAATATACTCCAAAAAAGCTCAAATATACTCGGCAAAACAACAGAACCCCAAAATTTGAGACCGTTCGCCTGTTGACAAGCTTCGGCGAACCCCCGAAACTTTTGCCGTACCGAACGAATGGCGAATGCCACGCTCGAGCGCGTTCACATAAGCGCGCCGGAGGAACCAGCCGAGAAAGGGAGGCTAGTCCATGCTCAGGAAATCACGAGCCTTGATGACGTTGTTGGGAGGGGCCGCAATGCTCGGCGCCGCGCTTGCGCCGCTGCCCGCATTGGGGGAAGTCGAATCGAACGATCCGATCAAGATCACCCGCCATGACTGGACCGGTCAGTACGTGACCATCGAGATCATGGGCGAGGTGCTGAAACAGGCCGGCTACAATATTGAATATGTCCAGGCCGACTACATCGCCCAGTTTGCCGGCCTGAAGACCGGCGACCTGCATCTGGCCATGGAGATCTGGGAGACCACCGGCCGCGCCGCGATGGACGAGGCGCTCGCCACCGGCAAGGTCGAGAATCTCGGCGAGACCGGCATGCAGGCGATCGAGGAATGGTGGTACCCGTCCTACATGAAGGAAAAGTGCCCCGGCCTGCCCAAGTGGGAAGCCTTGAAAGACTGCGCCGAAGCCTTTGCGACGCCTGAAACCTCGCCCAAGGGCCGCTATCTCGGCGGACCGGTGTCCTGGGAAGGCCGCGACGACGAGCGTGTCGTGGCATTGGATCTGCCGTTCGAAGTCGTGCATGCGGGAACCGACGGTGCGCTCTTCGCCGAACTGGAGTCGGCCTATCAGCGCAAGGCCCCGATCATGCTGTGGGTCTATGCGCCGCATTGGGCACCGGTGAAATACGAAGGCGAATGGGTCGATTTCCCGAAATACACCAAGGAGTGCTACGACGACGCCGCCTGGGGCGTGAACAAAGGCGAGAAATACGATTGCGGCAAGCCGCGCGGACCGATCTGGAAGGTCGCATGGAAGGGTCTGAAGGACAAATGGCCCGGCGCCCACAAGATCATCGCCAATTTCAACGTCAACAACGAAGAGATGGGCGCCATGGTGTCGGCGGTCGATCTCGACGGCAAGAAGGTGGCGGACGTCGTCGCCGGCTGGATGGACAAGAACAAGGACCGCTGGAAGAAGTGGATCGAATAGGCCTCGGGCCTGATGGTGCAAACGGGAAAGGACGGCTCCGGCCGTCCTTTCTGCAATGCTACAGCAATGTGCATTTCGATAACTGAGCTTGGGTAAGGGGCGGCAGCGACATGGCGGAGCGCGGGGCGAAACTGGTATGCAGATCGGTCTGGAAACTGTTCGGCGCCGGCGAGGAGAGTTTCCTCAACCGGTTCGACGGGCATCCTTCCGATGAGGACATCGCCGCGGCCGGACTGATCGGCGCGGTTCGGGATGCAAGCTTCGAGGTGCTGGAGGGCGAGATCTTCGTCATCATGGGGCTGTCGGGCTCCGGCAAGTCGACGCTCGTGCGCTGCATGTCGCGGCTGATCGAGCCGACCGCGGGGGAGCTCCTGTTCGACGGCCGCGACCTGCTCCGGGCCACCGCCGGCGAGATGGTCGAGATCCGGCGGCACAAGATGGGCATGGTGTTCCAGCACTTCGCCCTGCTGCCGCATCTGACCGTGCTGGGCAATGTTGCCTTTCCGCTCGAGGTGCAACGGGTGGACCGCGCGACCCGCGAGGCGCGAGCGCGCGAGATCATCGAACTGGTCGGACTGCAGGGCCGCGAAAACTACTATCCGCGCGAGCTCTCCGGCGGCCAGCAGCAAAGGGTCGGCATCGCCCGCTCGCTCGCGGTCGAACCGGAGCTGTGGTTCCTCGACGAGCCGTTCTCGGCGCTCGATCCCCTGATCCGGCGCGAAATGCAGGACGAGTTTCTGCGGCTGCAGAACGTGCTGCACAAGACCATCGTCTTCATCACCCATGATTTCGACGAAGCCATCCGGCTCGCCGACCGCATCGCCATCATGAAGGACGGCGGCATCGACCAGATCGGCACCCCGGAGGACCTGGTGGTCCGGCCGGCGACGGACTATGTGGCGGAGTTCACCAAGGACGTCTCCCGCGCCAAGGTCCTGTCCGTGGCCTCCGTCATGATGCCGGCGCCGGACACCGCGCCCGCGGGCGGTTACGGCGGCGAGGTGCCCGTGGCCGCCAAGATCGGCGAAGTGGCAAGCCGGATGGGCGATGCGGACAAACCGTTCGCCGTCATGGGCGGCGACGGACAACAGGTCGGCCAGGTCACCAGGGACGCCGTCATCGGCGTCCTGATCCAGGGTTAGGCTCAAAGCGCGTCTGCCATGGCGGAGACGTCCATCAATTCCCAGGTGAAGAGCGAAAGCGATACGCGACCGGCGCTTCAACAACGGTTGATGCACCGTCCGATGCTGCTCGCCTGGTTCGTGGTCCTCCTC
>JBPCWF010000708.1:0-4608 GCA_051009775.1 Hyphomicrobiales bacterium
CCTATCTGATCTGGTGGATCGCATGGGGCCCGTTCATCGGCATCTTCGTCGCGCGCATTTCGCGCGGCCGGACGATTCGCGAGTTCTGCTTCGGCGTGATCCTGGTGCCGACCCTGTTCTCCATGCTGTGGTTCGCGGTGTTCGGCGCGGCCGGATTCTACATCGAGCTGCATGGCGGCGGCGGCCTCAAGGAGTTGATCTTCGAGGACGTCACCAAGGCCCTGTTCGGGTTCCTCAGCTACTTCCCCGCGGGCAATCTCCTGAACACGCTCGCCGTGACGCTGATGTTCATCTTCCTGGTGACATCGGCCGACTCCGGCACCTTCGTGCTCTCGATGATGACGACCGACGGCGACCTCAATCCACCGATCATGCAGAAGATGGTCTGGGGCACGCTGATCGCGGCGATCACTGCCGGAACCCTGTTCTCAGGGTCGGTGACCGTGGCGAAGGCCATGGCAATCACCGGCGCCATACCGTTCACGGCCATCGTTCTCATGCAGGTCGTCGGCCTGCTGCGTGAAATCCGAAAAGAACGCAAAGATCTGCCGCAACCGATCGAGGCGCGTGGCGCCGCGACCGGCCAGGCGGACGCGTGAGATACGGAAAGGGAGACGCGAGATGACACTTCGAATTCTAGCAAGCCTCCTTGCCGTATGTCTGCTTCTTGCCGGCTGCAGCGAGGAAGACAATACGGTCAAGATCGGTTCCAAGAACTTTGGCGAAAGCAACATCCTGTCGCATATGTTCGCGATCCTGGCCAAGGACCAGGGATTGAACGTCGAAGGGCCGGTCGAGTATGCCAGCACGCAGGCGATCCTCGAGGCCCTGAAACGCGGCGATATCGATGTCTATCCGGACTATAACGGCACCGGACTGGTCATGCTCGGGCAGAACCCGATCGCCGATGGCGACAAGGCGACCGAACAGGTCAAGGCGCTCTATGAACCGCTCGGCCTGACCTGGCTGCCACGTATCGGCTTCGACAACACCTATGGCCTTGCCATGCCGGCGGCCCGCGCCAAGGAGCTCGGCATCAGCACCATATCCGATCTGGTGTCGCGCTCCGGCAGTCTGACGCTGGGCATCGAGGACGACTTCCAGCGGCGACCGCTGGACGGCCTGACGCCGATGCTCGGGCGCTACGGCATGTCGTTCGGCACGGTCGATGTCGTCAAGCTCGACGACCGGGCGACGCTTTACGACAAGCTGCTCGACGGCGCCGTGGATGTCGCCGAAATCTACACGACCGACGGCCAGATCGCCGAGTACGGCGTGACGGTGCTGAAGGACGATCTGCAGTTCTTCCCGGTCTATGAGGCGGCGCCCCTGGCCCGCGCCGATGCGCTCAGCCGGCATAAGAACCTGGGCGCGGCGATCCGTGCCCTCGGCGGCAAGATCGACGCCAACACCATGCAGTCGCTGAACGGCAAGGTCGAGATCGAAGGCCGCTCGGCGGCTTCCGTGGCCCGCATCGCGCTGATCGAGCTGGGCCTGGTCAAGGGCGGCGCGGTGACCACCGACGATCCCCTGGTCGTGTCGTCTTCGGCTTCGATCGCGGCTTCCGACCTCGCGACCACGGCGCTGCGGGCGGTGCGCCGCGCGTTCACCGGCCGTGAAGTCAAAATAGAGAGCGACGGCAATCCGCTGGCCAAGGTCGCAGGCGGCGACACCCGCATGGCCCTGGTCGGCGCAGACACGTTCTTCGACCTGTCCGGCGCCGTACCGGCTCGCGACGATCGCTTCGAGGCGGTCGCCGTGGTCGGCCAGAACGTGGTGCACCTTGTCGGCCGCGGCGATCTGAAGGCCATCAAGACCCTGGCGACGGGACCGGAAGACTCCGACACCGGACGCCTCGGAACGATCCTTCTCAAGGGACTTGGCCTGGAAGCGGCACTCAAGCCTGTGGCCGCCGGCACGCCCGAGGCGATCATCGAGACCATGACGTCCGGCGGCGCCGACGCGGCCCTGGTCGTGGCGCCCCTGGGCAATCGGGCGATCGCGCGCATGATTGACGGTGTCGCCTTCAAGGTGCTGCCGCTCGATGCCTGGAAACAGGGCGCGAATCTGGTGCGCTTTCCGTTCCTGCGCGAAGTGCGGGTCCCGGCCAACACCTACCGTGCACAGAGACAGGCGGTCGACACTCTGGGCGTCCAGGTGGTGCTTGCGGGCATGGCCCCGGTCACCGGCGATGCGGTCGGCGATCAGGGTCCCAGTGCAGTATCGACCACAATTGCGCCGATCCCCGACGCGACAATCAAGACGATCACCGGTGCGATTCCCGGCACGCTTCTCGTCGATCCGACGTTGAGGCAGGCCGCCGCCCTGGCACCGGAACTGCCGACACCGCCGGCCGCGATCAATCCGGCGGCGGATGTGTCGATGCTCAACATCGTGATCGTTCTGATGTTCATCGGCCTGTTTTGGCTGTATGGCCGTCCGGAGCGCAGCTAGAGATAGGAGTGAGGAGGCATGGCCAAAAAGATACTCGTCCCGGTCGATCTGGGCGACACGGAAACATCGGGCAAGGTCCTGGCGCAAGCCGTGGATCAGGCCCAGCATGACGGCGCCGAACTGATGGTCCTGACCGTCGTGCCGAACATGATCACCGGCATCGACTACCGTTACGCCATCCGCGGCGAAATGGGCGGCTCGGAGGAATACGATCTGAAAGAGATCGTCAAGAACGCACTGGACCATCTCAACCAGTTCGTCGCCGACAACACACCGAAGGGCATGAAGGCGGAAACCATCGCGCGCCATGGCACGATCTACGAGCAGATCCTGGACGTGGCCGACGAAGCCGGCGTGGATCAGATCGTGATCGGCGCTCACCGCCCGCAGCTTGCCGATTACCTTCTGGGCCCCAACACGTCCCGGGTGGTGCGGCACGCCAAGTGCTCGGTCAACGTGGTGCGGCTCTAGGGCCTGGCTCGGGGACGACCCCGCCCCGGTCCGCACGCGCCGTCGTCGCGGCGCGGCAACCGCTATCTGTTGAACCTTGGAAAGAGGTCCGCGGCCGGGGGCACGGCAACGGCGGGTTGACGTTGTCATTTTAATTCGATAAAACTGGAATTATAGAACTATCCAATTTCGCGAACGGAAAGGAAACGCCCCATGACCAGGCTGCATGTCAGTGTCTACGTGCCAGATATGGACGATGGTATCCGCTATTACGCCGCTCTGTTCGGGGCCGAACCTTCACGGGTGGAAGACGCCTATGCGCAGTGGCTGCTGGACGACCCCAGCGTCAATTTCGTGATTGAGCAGAGCAGCACGAATACCGGCCTCAATCATCTCGGCCTCCAGGCGGCGAGCGAAGGCGAGCTTGAGCGCATTTATCGCGGGTTCGACGCGACCGGTGGCGAGGTTTCGGCGCGCGGCACCACGCAGTGCTGCTATGCGGTGTCCGACAAGGGCTGGGCGCGCGATCCGGCCGGTATCGCGTGGGAAGGCTTCTACACCCACGAGCACGTTGCCGACTATGGCGATCCGGGACACTTCACGTCGGCCCCGGCCAACCGGGCGCGGGACGAGGAAAAACCCGGCGGCACAGGCTGTTGCTGACCCGACGGTCGGGCAAGCGAAACGACTGCTCTTAAACCGGCAACTTCAAAACCGCCTTCAGGCCGCCCAGATCGCTCTCGCCAAGGGTGATGTCACCGCCATGGCTGCGCGCGATGTCGAGCGCGATCGCAAGGCCGAGCCCCGTGCCGCCCTCGTCCTGGTTGCGGGCGTCGTCGATCCGGAAGAACGGACGGAACACATCCTCGCGCAATTCGCGCGGTACGCCGGGTCCATCGTCCTCGACATTGACGGTCACGTTGCGTTCGTTGGCCTCGGCCGTGATACGCACGGTCTGGCCGAAACGGCAGGCGTTGTTGACCAGGTTGCCGACACAGCGTTTGAAGGCGTTGGGCTTGGTCCGAACGGCGATCGCCTGATCGGCTTCGATGGTGATGACCTTGCCCGCGCCCTCGACATCCTGCTTCACCTTGAGCAGCACATCGAGAAGATTGGTATCGGTCGTCCCTTCCCCGCCGTCGCCGCGTACGAAGGCGAGATAGTCCTCCAGCATGTGCTGCATCTCGTTGACGTCGCTGCGCAGTTCCTGCACCTGTTCGTCGTCGCCGAGAAACGCCAGCTGCAGCTTGAAGCGGGTAAGAATGGTCCTGAGATCGTGGCTCACGCCCGCCAGCATCGCCGTGCGCTGTTCGACGTGGCGTTCGATGCGTTCTTTCATGCGCAACACGGCGCGTGACGCGCTCAGCACCTCGCTCGCCCCGCGCGGCCTGAAATCGGGCACATCGCGTCCCATGCCGAAACTGTGTGCCGCCTCGGCCAGTTGCTGGATCGGCCTGATCTGGTTGCGCAGGAAGATGATGGCGACCCATAACAGCACGACCGACGACCCGATCATCCAGAGAATGAAGATATGGGTGTTGGAGGCGTGGGCCCGGTTCTGCTCCGTGAGGAAGCGGAATACCACGCCCTTCACCACCTTGACCCGGACATCGACATAGCCCGACCGGCCGAGTGTATCGATCCAGTATGGCCGCCCCACCTGGCGCCTGATCTGCTTCGACAGTTTGATGTCGAGCAGCGAGA
>JBPCWF010000709.1:0-3062 GCA_051009775.1 Hyphomicrobiales bacterium
CATAGGACGCGCCGATCGCGGCCGTCGCCGCGGCGATCTCGTCTTCGGCCTGGAACGTCTTGACGCCGAACTCCTCGACCATGCGGGCGAACACGTGAAGCATGTTGGAGGCCGGTGTGATCGGATAAGAGCAATAGATCAGCGGCAGGCCGGCCAGATGGGCGCCCGCGGCGAGCCCCCAGCAGATGCCCTCCGTGCCGGTGACATTACGGTACTCGCCGGGCGGAAAATGGGCCGGCGGCACTTCATAGGTGTGGATGCCCGGCGCGAGCTCCATGGTCTCGCCGAAGGCATGGCCCGCCTCGAGCGCTGCAACGTTGATCGTTGCGATATCCGGCAACTTCCTGAACTTGGTCTTGAGCCAGTCGCGGGTCGGGGCGGTGTCGCGGTCGAAGAACCACAGGACGAGGCCGAGCGCCCACATGTTCTTGGTGCGCAAGGTGTCCTTGTTGGTGATCTCCGTGGCCCCGGCGGCCTTGGCCGCGTTCTGGGCGAACTTGGAGATTTCAAGCAACAGGACGCGGTATTTGTCCAGGCTGCCGTCTTCCAGCGGGTTGCCCTCATAGCCCGCCTTTTTCAGATTGCGCTCCTGGAAGGCGTTCTCGTCGACGATGAGCAGGCCGTCTTCGCGCAGATCGCCGAGATTGGTGATCAGCGCGGCCGGGTTCATGGCGACCAGCACATCGAGCGCGTCGCCGGCGGTACGGATCTCGCGGGTGCCGAAATTGATCTGGAAGGTGGAGACGCCGAAGGTGGTGCCGATCGGCGCCCTGATCTCGGCGGGAAAGTCGGGAAAGGTCACCAGGTCGTTGCCGGCGACCGCCGCGGCCAGCGTGAACTGGCTGCCGGTCAACTGCATGCCGTCGCCGGAATCTCCGGCGAACCTGACCACGGCGGCTTCCAGGTGTTCGCGCCTGTCCGGGCCGCCTGCGTCTGTCTCTTCTGGCCTAAGCTGTACTGTCATCTCTTGGTTCCACGCCGGAATGCAAGCCCTTGCCCGTGTTCGGGTCAATTGTCATTTGGTCTACATAGTAAACGGTGGGACATTTCGGAGCGCAAAACGGGCCGGTCACGGCCTCGCCCTCATGTGTCGTGCCGCGTCTATGAATTCAAGCTCTGTACCGGATGTCATTAAGGATGCCGCAGAGAGAATCGACACACATTGTGTGCTCAATCCCAGCGGGAAAGGCAATATAGGCGCGATCAACTCATTGTCAACGGCAGCCGGACGCCGGCGCTCACAACCGTGAGCCGACACTCCCGGCGGCAGGGCGCCGCCGCTCCGTTCACGGAGTTTTGAGGGCGTTTTGTCTTTTTGCCGCCGCCGGGCTAAATAGATTAGAGCGCGAATCCCGCAGGAAGGCGACGCAATGAAGATCAAGATCAATTTCGCCGAGTTGCCGCGCGAGCAGTTGGAAGAGATGGATGCGGCCGGCGCGCAGATCCAGGAAGTCTATCGGCTGTTCAAGAAAGCGAGCGCAAATGTGGTCGGCCAGATGCTGGCGCATCAGGGCACGTTCTACGAACTCGACCACTACCCGACAGGCGACGTCTACGACGGGGAGACCTACAGCCAGTACTATTATCACGCCCACCGCGCCGACAGCGGCGAGCACGGCCATTTCCACACCTTCGTGCGCGCCAAGGGCATGCCGGACGGGGTCGAGCCCGTGCCCTATGACGGCGAGGCCGAGCGGCCGGAGGGCAAGGACGCGCTGTCCCACCTGATCGCCATATCCATGAACCGCCCGGGCTTTCCGATCGGGCTGTTCACGACCAACCGCTGGGTAACCGACGAGACCTTCTATCCGGCCGACGACGTCATCGCCATGCTCGACCGGTTCAAGATGGATCACACCTATCCCTGCCTGGCGTCGAACCAGTGGATCACATCGATGATCGTGCTGTTCCGGCCGCAGATCGAGGTGCTGCTGCACGCCCGCGACCGGTCGATCGAGCAATGGCGCAAGAAGGCGCCCGGGACGGATGTCTACGAGGACCGGGACCTGGAGATCACCTCGATCACGCCGATCGACGTGTCCAAGCAGATCGCCGCCGTCAAGACGGCGCTGCAGCGGGCCCGAAAAGTCGCCTAGCCGGCCAAACGCCACGCTGTCTGCGCCCGCCCGACCGAATGCCGGTTTACCGGCGATTCGGGACACCTTGATTGTGGCAAGACTTTGAATACCGGACACATTCCGTGCACAAACATTTTATCGCCCCGTGACGAGAGTTGAGCCAGAAATGCCCTGATTGTGGTCTATCTAGTACCAGGGGCGGTCATAAGCCCTGTCCAACGATCATTCCCAATCTGGAGGAACTATCTAATGAAGGCCCGCAAAATCTCATTGCTCTCAACCACAGCCACGCTGCCGCTGGTGCTTGGGCTGATGGCCGCCGTTCCGGCAACCATCGCGGTCACGACGCTCGATGCCGGTCCGGCATTTGCCGCATGCAACCCCTGCAACCCCTGTGGCGCCGCCAAGGCCTGCAATCCGTGCAACCCCTGTGGTGCCAAGAAAGCCTGCAATCCGTGCAACCCGTGCGCAGCCGCCAAAGCGTGCAACCCGTGCGCGGCCAAGAATCCCTGCAACCCGTGCAATCCCTGCGCGGCGACCAAGGACTAGGCTGACACAGCATTGGCCGGCGCGACCGCCCGATGCGGCGCGCCAGGAACTCCATCGTCAAGGCGCCGGTCACCCGGCGCCTTTTCTCTGGGACCAACAGGCATGACCCCAGACCCGGCCGGCATCGGCCGCATCATTGCAGGCGTCCTGATCGCCGCCGCGCTCCATGCCGGCGGCCCTGCCGCGGCCGGAGACGTGCCCGCGCCGGAGACGGTTCTGATACCCGCAGGCCCGTTCATCACCGGGTCCGATGCGGCCGAACGCGAGGCCGCCTACCGGCTTGACGAGACGGCCTACGGCCACTCGCGCACACGGAAATCCGGCTGGTACGACCGCTAGGCAAAGCGGCGCAGCCTCGACCTGCCGGCCTTCGAGATCACCACGACCCTGGTGACCAACGCCGACTATGCCCGTTTTGTCGCCGCGACCGGGCAC
>JBPCWF010000710.1:0-3061 GCA_051009775.1 Hyphomicrobiales bacterium
GGCGTCGCTCAGACAGAATGCCAGGGTTGTCGCCGCGCTGCCCCAGATCGAGGCCAAGGTCGGCCGCGGCGAGCTGACGCCGGTCCTTGCGGTCCGGCAGATCACCGATCTGATCGGGCTTTAGGGCCTGGCCTCGCTTACCTGTCCGGCACTTGATTTAACTTCCAACAAAGCAATTGTGTTGCGCATGCGCCACGCATGACGGTTTTGTGGCTGTTTTCCGACGCTTCCTGGTTGCGCACAGCGAAACATGCTCTCTAACCTGACCCCTTGACGTTCGTGTGTATGAGTTCCGTGAGTGGGGGCAAATGATGAAAAAGACATACAAGTCGGCACTTGCCGCGGGTTGCGCGGCGATCGCGGCCACCAGCATATTCACCACGCAGGCATACTCGGCGGGCTTTGCCGTCCGGGAGCAGTCCGCCGAATTCCAGGGCATGTCATTCGCCGGCGCGGCGGCAGGCGGCCAGGGCCTGTCATCGATGTTCTTCAATCCGGCGACGATCACGCTGCATGGCGGGCTCATGGTCGAAGCTGACGGCGGGCTGATCTTCCCGTATTCCGAAGCGGACGATGCGGGCTTTGCGCCGAACACTCCTGCGCCCGGCCTGAGCAACAGCGACAATATATGCCAGAACGCGTTCGTGCCGTCGACCTATCTGTCTTATCAGCTCGACGAGGTCTTCTATGTCGGCCTCACGATCAACGCCCCGTTCGGACTTGTGACCGAGGCGGGCTTTTACGCCGGCAACCCGGTCGCGAACGATTCGGAAGTGTTCGACATTGCCGCGACCGCGATCGTCGGCGCCAAGCTGTCGGACAAGCTCTCCGTCGGTGTCGGCGCCCAGGTTCACTATGTCGACGTGGAACTGACCAGCTCGCTCGCGCCTGGTTCGAACCGGGACCAGGTGAGGCTCCAGGGCGATGACTGGGGTGTGGGATTCGTCGTCGGCGTTCTCTACGAATTGTCCCCCTCGACACATATCGGCATCGGCTACCGCTCAAAGGTGGACCTGGAACTCCAGGGCAATCTTGAAGTCCCGGGCCCCAACTCGCCGGCGGAAGCGTCGCTCGAGCTGCCCGCCACGGCAACGCTGAGCGTCCGCCAGGTGCTCACTGACCGTGTCACGGTTACCGGTACGGTGGAATGGGCGGAATGGAGTTCGCTCAAGAACCTGACGGCGCTCGGTCCGGGCGGCGTTGTACTCATCGACCAGCCGTTCAGGTGGAAGGATTCCTGGCACTTCGCGCTCGGCGCCGAGTACCAGTGGTCGGAAGCGCTCACGGTGCGCGCCGGCGGCGCCTATGAGATCTCGGGCGTGCCCGACTCCACGCGTAGCCCGCGTGTGCCCGACAATGACCGTATCTGGCTTTCGGCCGGAGCGTCTTACACGGTCAACAACTGGCTGAGCGTGCACGCCGCCTATTCGCACATCTTTGTGGAAGACGGCGATGTCGGTCTCACACCGCCGGATGTGCCTACTCCGCTCTTTGCCACGTTCGAGCAGGACGTTGATATCGTGTCGGTTTCGGCAACGGTCAATTTGGGCATTCTGGGCGCCTATCTGTTCAGATAGGACCGGATTCATAGACATCATTCCGTGTGCCGGCCCGTGTTTGCGCGGGCCGGTTTTGTTTGCGCACCCGCCGTTAACCGGAAACTGAGTCAATGTGTTGCCTCCCTGCCACGCATGACAAGTTTGTGACAGCCGTGGTGAGTTCATTGTTGCACAAACACCGAATCCTAACTCATATGGGTACAGGCAATGTTGGACGTGAGGGAGTTGGGCACTCCAAACTTTTTAGGCTAGGGGGACTGGGGACTTGAGCCTGGGGTCCGGCGCGAAGCGCCGGGCCCTTCCTTTTTTGGCCCCCCAAAACAGCTTCAAAACCGGTCCGGCACCATACTTGCAGCGCCAGGTCTGCTCGTTGTCACGTCACTCTGGAACGTTGCCTGGACCCATGAACTTTTCAAGACGAGGCCTTCTGATCGCCGCCGGTGCAGGCGCCGGCGCGGGACTGGCGCCGGCAAATGCGGTTTCGGCTCAAAATGGCACAGACCGCCTGGTCGACGCGCGCGACCTGGGCGTCACCCCCGACATGGCAGCCGATCAGAGCATGACCCTGCAGGCCGCGGTCGACAGCGCGGCGCAGTCCGGCGGCGGCCTCTATCTGCCGCCCGGCGTCTATCGCGCGCGCAATCTCAGGATCAACCGGCCGGTCCAGCTTCACGGCACACCGGGGCGCACCGTGCTGCGCCACACCGGCGGCTCGCTGCTGTCGATCGCGGATGTGGCCGATGTCACCCTGTTCGGCCTGACCTTCGACGGCGCCCTGGAACCGGTCCGCGCATCCGGGCTCGTCACGGCAAGCGACTGCGCCCGTCTGCACATGGAACAGTGCCAGGTGCTGTCGAGCTCTCTGTCGGGCATTGCGCTCAACCGGTGCGGCGGGCGGATCGTCTCGAACACCATCGCGGATGCGCTCAAGACCGCGATCTTCTCGCTCGACGCAACCGGCCTTGAGATCAGCGGCAACCGGGTTCACGACTGCCGCAACAACGGTATCCAGGTGTGGCGCTCAGCCAGGGGCGAGGATGGCACCATCGTCACCCATAACCGGATCGAGCGGATCGCGGCCGCCGACGGCGGCTCCGGCCAGAACGGCAACGGCATCAACATCTTCCGCGCGGGCAATGTCATCGCTGCCCAGAACCGCATCACCGATTGCGCGTTTTCCGCCGTGCGCTCCAATGCCGGCTCCGCCTGCCAGATCCTCGGCAATTCCTGCGCCAGACTGGGCGAGGTCGCGCTCTATGCGGAGTTCGGCTTCGAGGGCGCGGTGATTTCCGGCAATGTGATCGAAACCGCGGCGAGCGGCATCTCGATCACCAATTTCAACGACGGCGGCCGGCTCGCGGTCTGCGCCAACAACATCGTGCGCGACCTGTTCATCCGCGACGGCGAAGAGGACCGGCGCGGCGTCGGCATCTCGGCGGAAGCGGACACGGTGATCGAAGGCAATGTGGTCGAGAACGCGGCCGTTGAAGGCATCGCGCTCG
>JBPCWF010000711.1:0-9076 GCA_051009775.1 Hyphomicrobiales bacterium
GTCATCAGGCGTTGTGAATGGGCATCCTGGCTCTTGAGCGGCAGGGCCGGCACCGCGGGCAGATCGACCGCGTCATGATCATAGAGGTCCCACCACTCGCGCAGCGCGATGTAGGGGTCGTGCGGGTGGATGAACGACACCACCATCATGAACGGATGCTGGTCGGGGAAACGGGCATAGTCGAAGATCTTGCGCCGGGCGCTGAAACCGACCTCCTCGTCATAATCGATCTGGTTCGTGGTCGTGGCGACGCCGGCTTCCTGCACGCTCGACATGTTGTGGTAGAACGCGTCGATGCGCTCGTCCGGCATTTCCCAGTCGGGCGTCCAGGCGAAATCGGCAGGATAGATGTCGGTGGTCGGGCGCTCGTTGAAACCGTGGAGCTGATCGGGGCCGACGAAATGCATCTTGCCGCACAGGGTGGTGTGGTAGCCCATGAGACGCAGGTAATGGGCGAATGTCGGCACCGAACTCGGGAACTCCGAGGCATTGTCATAGGCAGCGATGCGGGTGACCAGCTGACCGGACATGAAGGAGAAGCGCGCCGGGGCGCAGAGCGGCGAGTTCGTGTAGGCGCTGTCGAACGTCGTGCCGCGGGCGGCCAGGGCGTCGATTGCCGGTGTCGCGACCAGGGGATGGCCATATGTGCCCATGAACCGGGGGCTAAGCTGATCCGCCATGATCAGTACGATGTTGGGGCTCGCCGGCATGGTGCATCGTTCCTTTGAAGTGGCTCCGTAATCCGTCATATGATCTGCGGGCCCAACCCGCCACAAGAAAATTCAGCACAAGAGAGACCACATGGATGATCGACCGCCGTTCCCGCCCAAGCCGGAGACCACCATCCAGTTCGCGCACACCGCCTATGCGCTGGCCGAGCGGTTCGCCGCGCGCGGGACCGGCATCGACCACTTCCAGACCTGGACGCCGGACGACACGCTCAAGCGCGCCGGCGAGGCCGACGTGCTGGTCGCATCCGGTTTCTGGCGGCCGGAACTGCTCGACCACGCCGCCAGGCTGCGGTTCATCCAGGTGCCGGCGGTCGGCTACGAGAATTTCGATCTGGAGGCACTGGCCGGCCGCGGCATCCGCCTTGCCAATGGCGCCGGCGTCAACAAGAACGCGGTCAGCGAGCATGCCATGGCGCTGATTCTCGCCTTCACCCGGCAACTCCACACCGCGCGGGACAACCAGCGCCAACGCCACTGGCGCGGCATGCAGGGCGACATCGCCCGGCGCGAAGAGGAACTGGGCGGCAGAACGCTTCTGATCTACGGGCTGGGCGACATCGGCGCCCGTCTGGCGCGGCTGGCGCGCGCCTTCGACATGCGCGTCCTTGGCATCAAACGCGACCTCGCAGACCATGACGGCAGCGCCCATGAGCTGCACCCGCCGGACGCCTTTCTCGAACTCCTGCCGGGCGCCGACTTCGTCGTCCTGACCTGCCCGCTGACACCGGAAACGGCGGGCCTGATCGATGCCCGCGCGCTAGGCGCGATGTCGCCGTCAAGCCGCCTGATCAACGTGGCGCGCGGCGGCTGCGTCGACGAGGATGCGCTGATCTCGGCGCTCGAACGCGGCGGCATCGCCGGCGCCGGCATCGACACCACCGCCGTGGAACCGTTGCCCGAAAGCTCACGCTTATGGCAGTTCGACAATGTCATCGTGACACCGCATACCGGCGGCGAGACGCGGGCTTACGAAGAGAACGTCATCGACCTGTTGCTGGAAAATCTGGAACGGCTGTGGCGCGGCCGGGACCCTCTGGTCAACCAGAAGGCCTGAGTGGTCACGCGCTGAGCGGTACGGTCTCTATTTCAATCTCAGGATCGAACTCCTGGGAGCGGCCGCGCGGCTCCTGGAGGATCACGCTGACCGTGGTGCCGTGATTGGGTGCGCTCTTGATCCTGAGACGTCCCGAATGCAGCTCGACCAGGGCCCGGGCCAGAGGCAGGCCCAACCCGACGCCTTCATATTTGCGCGCAAGCTGCTGATCCACCTGAGAGAACGATGAGACGGCACGATCGATCTCCTGCTCGTTCATGCCGATGCCCTGGTCGGTGACTTCCAGCCTGATGGCCCCGTTCGCCCGGCGGGCGCGCACGGAAACGGTGCTGCCGTCTTCGGAGAACTTGACGGCGTTGGACAGCAACTGGGCGAAGACCTTGACCAGCGCCCCTTCGTCTGCGTTGAGCAACATGCCGTCGGGCTCGACCTCGACATCGAAGGTGACTGCCTTTTCCAGCGCCTCGCGCTCGACCTGCCGGAGCGCCGCGTTGAACACGTCGAGAACGGCGACCTCGGTCACATCCAGCGGATATTCCTTAGCCTCGATGCGGGCGAGATCGAGGGTCGCGTTGATGATCCTCAAGAGCGCATCGCCCGATTCCTTGATGAACGCGATATAGCCTTCATACTCGGTGCAGCCGACGGGACCGTTGACCTGCCCCGCCATGAGTTCGGCAAAGCCGATGATGGCGTTGAGCGGTGTGCGCAGCTCGTGGGAGATGTTGGCGAGAAACGCGGATTTCGCCGAGCTCGCCATTTCCGCCTGATGCATGGCGTCACGCAGCGCCTGCTCGGCCAGCTTGTGCTGGGTGATGTCGTGGCATACGACGACAGCGCCGCCCTCGGGGATCTCGTTGCGGTGAATGCTCAGGATCTTGCCGTCGCGGCACTCGAACTCGTCCCATGAGCGCTGAAACAGCGGCAACCATTCGTCGAGCCGGCGTTCGGCGAAATCGAGCTCGCCGGTCTCCGTGCCGCCGGCCGTGTCGCCTGTCCCGGCCGAGAGTTCGGAGAGGATTTCAACGAACTTGTCGTTCCATGTGACCAGCTTGCCGCTGCGGTCGATGGCGCCGATGCCAGCGCCGGTATTGTCGAGGGTCACCTGCAGGAGCGCGGTCTTCTCGTGCAGGACACGGCGGCTCTCGGCCTGGTTGATCGAATAGCGGATCGTGCGGTCGAGCACCGCCGGCGTCAGGTCGGTCTTCTGCAGGAAGTCGGACGCACCCGCCTTCATGGCCGCCAGATCGGTGCGCCGGTCGCCCATGCCGGTCAAAAGGACGATCGGCATATGATGGCCGAACTCCTTGGCCTCGGCGACAAACTCCAGCCCGGTCCGTCCGCCGATGCGGTAGTCGACCAGGCAGATGTCGACCGGACCGGCTGTCAGTTTCTCGATGCCGGCCTCGAATGACGGCGCCCAGACGACGTGATGCTCGAAGTCCTCAATGTCTTCGAGCATGTCGACCGTCAACAGATAGTCGTCCTCGTCATCCTCAACGAGGAGAATGTGGATCGGGCTCTGATCCATTGCGGCGGCGGCCTCTTGCGATCAGGCGGCGCAGTCAGCGGGCAAGGCAACGATCTCGAACCAGTACTGGCCGAGCACCTGCACCACCTCGACCAGAGCGTCGAACGTCACTGGCTTGGTGATGAACGAGCTGACGCCCAGGTCATAGGTCTTCAGGATGTCCTCTTCCGCCTTCGACGTGGTCAGGACCACGACCGGAATACGCTGCAGCTCCGGATCCGCCTTGATGATTTCAAGCGCCTCACGCCCGTCCATGCGCGGCATGTTGAGATCGAGCAGAATAACGCCGACCGGGTGGCGGCGCTTCAGATCGGCATATTTGCCGCTGCACCGCAGAAAATCGATCAGTTCCTCGCCGTCCTCGACAAATGCCAGGTTGTTGGCCAGGCGGTTCTCCTCGAACGCCTCCTCGATCATCATGCGATCATCCGGGTCGTCGTCAGCGACGACGATGGTGATCGGCTTCACCTCTGTATCAATCATTGTTGCTCTCCTCAGATTGCTGCTGTTTGACAGGAAGCACGAAGGCCACGGTTGTGCCGACACCGGGCTCGCTGCTCGCCTCGATGGCCCCGGAGTGAAGGTCGATGATCTTCCGGCAGGTCGCCAGGCCGATCCCGGTGCCCTCATACTCACTGCGACCATGGAGCCGCTGGAAGATCTTGAAAATCTGATCGGCGTATTTCTGCTCGAATCCGATACCGTTGTCGGCGACCGAGATCGACCATCGCGCCGCATCGCCGGCCCCGACGGCGGTGGCCGAAATCTCGACCACGGGCGCGACATCGGGCTTGCGGAACTTGAGCGCGTTGGAAATCAGGTTCTGGAACAACTGGCGGATCTGCGTCGGTTCCGCCTCGACGGTCGGCAGCCCGCCGCGGCGCACTTCGCCGCCGGTGCTCTCGATACCGACTTCGAGGTCGTTCAGGACACCGTCAACGACGATATTCAGATCGGTCGCCTCGAACGGTTTGGCCTTGGTCGTGAGGCGCGAATAGTTCAAGAGTTCGCGGATCAGCGACCGCATCCGGCTCGACGCGTCCTGCATGCGGTCGAGATAGACCAGACCGTTATCGTCGAGCCGATCGGCGTACTTTGTCCGGAGCCGGTCTCCGAAAGCCTCGATCTTGCGCAGCGGCTCCTGCAGGTCGTGAGACGCCACATAAGCGAACTCCTGCAGTTCCCGGTTCGAAAACTCGAGCCGCTCGGCATACTCGTTCAACTGCTTGGCGTGCTGCTCGAAGGCCGTCACGTCGTGCAGGGCGATCAGGAGATCGCCATTGTCGAGCAGGTTGCACTGCACCTCGAATGTCCGACCATCGCTGAACCGCCGTTTGGTCGTGGTCCATCCCTCGGCGCGCGCCTGGGCACGGGCCTTGGCGACCTTCGCATGGATGTCTTCGATCAGGCCCTGGCTTGCGATGTGATCCAGTATCTTCTGGGTCGGCGTGCCCTCGGCCGTCAGGCCGTCGGGCAGCGCGAAGATCTCCTGGTAGCGCCGGTTGCAGACAATGAGGCGGCCGTCGCTGTCAAAGGTCACAAGCCCCTGGGTCATGGTGTTCAGCGCGGCGTCGAAATAGGCATTCCTGCTGGCGAGCCTGTCGCCGAGGCGTTGCAGTTCCAGTTCGCGGCGCTTGAGCGGCGTGATGTCGGCGTGAACGGAAACCGATGCGCCGGCGCCGGTCTTCTTCTCGCTGATCAGAAAGCAGCTGCCATCGCGCCGGGTGAACTCGAAATCGCCGTCGCTGGCGCGGTGGGACTCCATTCTGCGCTCGAACAGCTCGTCAACGCTCAGGTCGTCGGGACGGTCTTTCGTAACCTCGGCCCAGCGGCGGGCGAGACCGGTAAAGGTTGCACCTTCCACGAGGATGTCGGCGATTTCGGGATAAAGATCCCTGTATTGCTGGTTGCAGATCACCAGCCCGTCGTTCTCGTCCCAGGCGATGAAGCCCTGGGGTATCGCGTCAATCGCCTCACGCAACAGGCGCTCGGCGGTTTCTGCGCGCCAGCGTTCATGGATTTCCGCGGAAATGTCGGTGCCGGTGCCGCGGTATCCCTTGAAGGCACCGTCTTCGTCGAACCAGGGTTTGCCGTTGATGGTCCAGTACCGGTCCTCGCCGTCGGCGCCGACCGTCCGGGTGCCGAGGCTGGAAATGGGCGCGCGCTCATCCAGGGCATTGAAGAACCGGGCCCAGCGCTTCGACCGGGCGTTCGCGCCGAG
Organism: Hyphomicrobiales bacterium; assembly: GCA_051009775.1. Taxonomy (GTDB): domain Bacteria; phylum Pseudomonadota; class Alphaproteobacteria; order Rhizobiales; family JAJFHB01; genus JBPCWF01. The sequence continues at coordinate 5,538 of JBPCWF010000711.1, forward strand.
CTCCTGAAGCGTCTTGCCGATGAAGTCGCTCGGATCCAAACCTGTGATCTCGCGCCAGCGCTCGGAGATATAGGTGAACCGGTAGTCCGTATCCATCGCCCAGAACCAGTCGAACGCGGTCGTCGCGACGTCTTCGAACTGCTGCTCGCTGATCCGTCTGGCGCGGCGCTCGGCCTCGAGGTCGAGTTCGGCCGAGAGCTTGGTCGCAACCATGTGGCAGAGATCGTTGGGCGCCGACGGACCCGCCTCGCCCAAGGCCGCCCCGACCCGGAACAGATAGCCGGCGACGTCACCGCCGCCGCGCAGCGTTTCGCAGTGAAAGTCGGCCTGATCGAGGTCGGCGAGCAGATGCGTGCCCGGAAGCTGGATCGGGTCAAGCCTGGCGTGCCAGCAGCCTGCATCGGCGCCGGCCATGTCGCACATGATGCCGGCATCGGGCGACCACGAGAACGGCGCGATGAATTCGCCGTCGTGCCACGCGGTCTCGACCGACAGGTCGGACACACCATCGCGCAGAATGGCTATGCCGGCGAGACGCGGTTCATAGGCGATCACCAGCGCCTGCACCGCGTTGCGATGGCTGTTGGTGTCCGCGCCGGGTGTCTCAAGAAGCTTGGTCAGAGCCCGTTCCCGGCGGGACAGGGCAGCGAGGGCCGTGCGCACGTCGCCGCCGGCGCCGGATGCCTCCGGTTCGCCCGGGCTGCGTGGCTCTGCAGCGTGGATAGTGTCCACACCGACCCCCTTGATTAGATTCAGGCCGGGCGCCGCCGTTGCCTCTACGGCTTCACCGCGATGAAAACCAAATCGTACACGCTATGCTTGAATGAAGCGTTAAGCCTATAGGCCTGCGATTTGACCGCAGAAGCGCTGGAAAACTATGGCAAAATGGCGCTCAAACGCCATATTCTGATTAACCACGTCACGGCCGTTCATCTCATCACCGGACATCAAGAAAATGTCATCGCTTCCGACCGTTTTCGTCTCCCACGGCGCGCCAAATCTGGTCATCGACGACGCGCCGGCGACCGATTTCCTGCGCCGCTTCGGCGGCCGGCTGGGCACACCTGCGGCCGTTGTCGTCGTCTCGGCCCATTTCGAGGCGGACGATCCCCTGGTGAGCGCGGATGACAGCCCGGCGATGATGTACGATTTCGGCGGTTTCGAGCCGGAACTCTATGAAATGCTGTACCCGGCGCCGGGCGATCCCGGCCTGGCGCGGCGCATAAAGGATCTGTTGCGGTCGGAGGGATTCCAGGCCGACGAGGCGACCGGACGCGGCTTCGATCACGGCACCTGGGTGCCCATGATGCTGCTTTACCCCGAGGCGAACGTGCCGGTGGTCCAGCTTTCGGTGTCGCCGGCGCAGGACGCCGCATATCACTACCGCATGGGCCAGGCGCTACGGCCTCTGCACGAAGACAACATCCTGATCCTCGGGTCGGGCTCGCTGACCCACAACCTGAGCGCGTTTTTTCGCGGCGGATTTGCGAAAGACGCCGAGCCGCCCGACTGGGTCGAAGCATTCGCCGACTGGATGCATGACCATGTGACCGCCGGATCGATCGATGCCCTTCTCGATTATCGCCAGCGTGCGCCGCACGCGGCGGAAAACCATCCGACGCAGGAGCATCTGCTGCCGTTCTTCGTCGCGGCCGGCGCCGCGGTTTCGGGCGGCACCAGGGGCGAGCGGGTTCACGCCAGCAGCAGCCACGGCGTCCTCGCCATGGACGCCTACACATTCGGCTGACAGGATCGCGGCGCCTGCGACATGGTTCAAATCAAACCGATAATGGTCTAGTACTCCGCCATGACCGACCGCCTCAACATCGCCATTGCGCAGCTCAACCCGACCGTGGGCGACATTGCCGGCAACACGGAGCGCGCCCGCGCGGCACGCCAGCAGGCCAAGGGCATGGGCGCCGACCTGATCGTGTTCACCGAACTGTTCATCACCGGTTATCCGCCGGAAGACCTGGTGATGAAACCGGCGCTTCAGAAGGCCGCCCGCGCCGCGGTCGAGGATCTGGCCCGGGACACGGCGGACGGCGGTCCGGCCATGCTGATGGGCACGCCATGGCGCGACGGCGATGCGCTCTACAATGCGGTCGCCCTGCTCGACAACGGCGAGGTCGGGACCGTGCGCTTCAAGGTCGACCTGCCGAACTACGGACCGTTCGACGAGAAACGCGTGTTCGCGCCGGGCCCCCTGCCCGGCCCGATCAATTTCCGCGGCGTGCGGATCGGCGTGCCGATCTGCGAAGACATATGGACCGACGAGATCTGCGAGTGCCTGGAGGAGACCGGCGCGGAGTTCATGATCGTGCCCAACGGCTCACCGTTCTGGATCGGCAAGCAGGATGCCCGGCTCAACGTGGTTGTCGCGCGCGTGACGGAAACCGGCCTGCCCATGCTCTATGCCAACCAGACCGGCGGCCAGGACGAACTGGTGTTCGACGGCGCCTCCTTCGCGCTCAATGCGGACCGGTCGCTGGCGCTGCAGCTGCCGGCCTGGGAAGAGGCCGTGGCCATGACCACATGGCAGCGCGACGGCGCGGACTGGGTCTGTTCGCCGGGCGAGACGGCCGCAGTGGAAGACGGTCTTGAGGCGCTCTATCTGGCCTGTGTCACGGGCTTGAGGGATTACGTCGAGAAGAACCGCTTTCCAGCCGTGGTGCTTGGGCTTTCCGGCGGCATCGATTCGGCGATCTGCGCATCCATGGCGGCCGACGCCCTTGGCTCCGACCGGGTCCATTGCGTGATGCTGCCCTATAAATTCACCAGCGAGGACAGCATCGCAGACGCCGCCGCCTGCGCCGACGCACTCGGCGTGCGCTACGACGTGGTGCCGATCTCGGAGCCGGTGGAAGGTTTCACATCGGTTCTCAATCCGCTGTTCGACGGCATGCCGGCGGATACCACGGAAGAGAACATCCAATCGCGCGCGCGCGGCACGCTTTTGATGGCGATCTCCAACAAGTTCGGCCCCATGGTGGTGACCACCGGCAACAAGTCGGAGGTCTCGGTCGGCTACGCCACGCTCTATGGCGACATGAACGGCGGCTTCAACCCGATCAAGGATCTCTACAAGACCCAGGTCTATGCGCTGGCCAGCTTCCGCAACCAGCACAGGCCCAAAGGCTGCCTCGGACCGGACGGCCGCACGATCCCGGAGAACATCATCACCAAGGCGCCGTCGGCGGAGCTTCGCGAAGACCAGACCGACCAGGATTCCCTGCCGCCCTACGACGTGCTCGACGATATTCTTCAGAGCCTGGTTGAAGGCGAAATGTCGATTTCGGAAACCGTGGCACGGGGTCATGACGCGGCCACCGTGGAGCGGATCCAGCACCTGCTCAACATCGCCGAGTACAAGCGCCGCCAGGCGGCTCCGGGGGTCAAGGTCTCCGAACGCAATTTCGGCCGCGACCGGCGCTATCCGATCACCAACTGGTTCCGCGACAAGGCGTAGCCGTTCAACATTTCGCGGCATCGGCCATGAATATCTTTCACCTGCTCCAACGTTCCAGCGCCGTTCACCG
>JBPCWF010000712.1:0-4954 GCA_051009775.1 Hyphomicrobiales bacterium
GCCGAAGCCGCTTGCCGCGGTCTCGCGTCCGCTGCCCGTCGTGAAGGCGTCGAGCGCCCGGGCGATGCCGGCGGCCGCGTCGGCGTCTCCGGTCCTGTCCCGCTCCGGGTCGCGCACAAACTGGCCCGACGCCTGCCTCAGCGGCGCGCTCAGTGTCGCGAACGCCGTGTTCCACCGGCTCAACACGGATGCGAACGCATCGGTCTCGCCGGCCGCCTTCTGATCGGCCGCGGGCTCACCGCCTGCGTCCTCCTCCGCGCGCGGCTCGAGCTGGCTCTGGATCAGCTGGGACAGGCTGAACTCCACGCTGTCGAGGCGGGCCGTGACGGCGTCGGCCGTCGTCCCGACCGAGCGGTGCCAGGCGTCGTATTCGACCCTGGGCGTGCCGAGCAGGGAGACCACCGCGACATGGTTGAATACCAACAGGAGGCCGAGGCACATGGCCGTCGTCCCGTGGAGCAGCACGCGAGACGGCGGGTTGGGTGCGCTCAGCACGTTGCAGACGATGTGATACTCGGTCGCGCCGATCAGTCCGGCCGCGACCAGCCCGGCAAGCAGGTGGGTCAAGCTCAGCCCGCCGTCGGACAGGACTTCATGGATGCCGAAGGCGACGCCTAGCACGATCAGGCCGCTCCAGCCCCACAGCAGGACCTCGCCCAGAACATGCTTGCGCTCTTCCGATGTGCCGTAGCGCACCCGGTCGGCGTCGATCGGGTGGTAGGGCTCTCTGCGCGCGTCTCGTCTATCCGCAGTCACTCGCCTCGCTCCTGTCCCTCATGACCGCGCCGCATCGCCCGCCAGGTCTTCAAGCAGCACGCGCAACAGCGGTCCGGCCTGCGCTCCGGCCGAGAACCGGCCCATCAGCTTGCGCGGATCCCCGGTGCCAACGTAGACCACGTAGGTGTATTTCCGGCCCGACGTGAAGTGGATCTGGCCGCTGATCCAGAGATCCATGGTGTCCGGCAGGCCGCGCGCGAGCTTGAACGAACGGGTGCCGGTCTTGGCGACATGGAGCGCGATCGATTTCCGGGTCCGGGAGCACCATTTGCCGCGAAGGCCGCGCAGGGTGCCGCCAGGATGGCAGATCGGCTCGGTCATGACGTCGCGGAAGAACCGCGCCGCCGTCGCCTCGACCGTTGCCGCGTCGATCACCGGTAAGGCCGCGCGCGCCTTGCCGCTCGCCGCCGGTCGTTGCAGGTCGAGCCGGCGCACCATGGTCGGCGGCGTGATCGTCTCGGTGCCGTTGGGCGCCAGCCGTTCGAGCACGGCGCGCTGCAGCTGGTGCACCGTGCGCGGGCTCGCGGCCACAAGGCCGTTGGCAATCGCGGTTTCGATCGGCGTGTCACCGAGATTGCGCGTGCTCATGCCGAGCGCCCGGACAAGAGAAAAGAGCTTCAGGTCGGATATGCGGGTCAGGCGGGCGGTGAGCGGACGGCCGAGAGAACAGGCGAACACCACCCGCGCCGGCCGGAAACGGACCTGCGCATGGGGCTTGGCGCAACTGCGGCGGCAGGATTCAGCGCCCGCAGGCGAGATGCACCGGTCGCGGTAGGGCGTGTTGGCCCGGTCGCGCCCTTCATTGCCGAGCGCAACCGCCGCCAGGATCTTGCCGAGCGATGCCAGCTGCAGGGTTTCGGCCGCCGGATCGTATCGTCCGGTTTCCCCGTCCCAAGCCGCCTTCGACCCGAAATAGACAGCCGTCGAGTGGTTCTCGTAATAGCGCACGATCTCGCCACGGCCGTTGGCGGCGGCGATGACGATCCTGGGCACGATCGCGCCCGGGTCGGTGGCTTTCCGGATATCGAAGCTCAGCTGCGGGTTCTTGCTGCGGTAGGCCCTGGACGCCAGAAGGCCGCTGAGCGTGCTGTCGATCCTGCGCACGAAGCCCTGGTTGGCGAGCGCGTCGAAGGTCAGTTGAACCGCTGCCACCTTGTTGCGCCAGTCGTAGCCGTGGCGCTCCACCAGCTCCTGCCGGACGCCGTATTGCAGTACGCCGAGCAGATTGTTGGCGCGGCGCACCGGATTGACAGAACGCCCGGTCAGCCGATGCGGCTGGTTTTCCAGCGCGCGCACGACCTGGGGATCGATCTTCGGCTGCGGCACCGCCTGACTGAGGCGCGCCAACTCTGCTTTGACCTCGGCGCGCTCCCCCGCCCCGGTGATCGATGCATCCGCGCAGACGCCGGCCCGCTTGGTCACCAGCCTTTGCCAGTTCGCCAGACGCACCCGTTCGCGCTTGGCGTCTTTATGCGGCAGCACCTCGATCGGCCTGTTGACGGCGGCCGCCAGCACATATTGCTGCGCCCGGCTCAGCGTCGCCGCCGGTTTGTCGAAAATCACCCGGCTGGCCAGCTCGACCCCGAATATGCCCTGGCCGCCGACCCTCTGTGCGATCGGCAGGTGGTTGGCCGCCCATCGCGCGAACTCCCGGTCGCCGCCTTCATACTGCAGCATGTGGTGCATGATCGGCGCCAGCCACCATTCGCGGATCTTGCGCTTGACCTTGTCGAGCATGGTTTCCCGGGCGCTCGGCAGCTGCTTGAGGAAGGTGCGCGCCAGCTGCATGCTGAGCGTCGATCCGCCGGCCCCGAAACGCGGCTTGCGCTCCTTGATTGACCGCCGCGCGCTCGAATAGGGCATGCGGAACAGGCCCACCACATCGATGCCGAACGGATTGCGCCAGGTGCCGAGATAGCGGTCTTCGTGGTATTTCAGGCACGACCAGAAGGCCTCCGGCGCGGCGCTCACATGCAGCGACTTGTGGTCCGGATAGGCGATGTAGGAAGGGGTCACGACCGGCTCATCCGACAGGTTGAGGTCGTAAACACTGTCCAGATGCGGATCTATGATGCCGATGAATCGGTCGGACGCATCGAACAGGGCCGTGCCGCGGGCGCGCTGGTCGGCGTAACGGAAAACAGGTTCAAAATTTCCCGGATCGACCCAGCCGATCGCGAATGCGACGGGATAGGCGAGCACCAGGGCGGCGACTGTGAACAACAGGACGCCGTTAAGGCTGTAGGCGACCCAGCGCCACCGGATATTGAGAAAAATCGCCCCGACAACGAAGTTCAGGAGGCGAAACGGAAAGGATGCGATCAGAAAAACCGCACGGGCAAGGACTCTGAATATGGCGAACATTCACACCCGAAACGTAAAACGCAGCAAAATATACAGAATCCCACCCCGAAATCCGGCACGCACGACCGCCCTGCGCGGCCTGAATCCGGCCCCGCGCCTGACGAATATGGACTTTACGTGGCATCGCTCGCCGCCATGTTCAATGGCGCGGCAAGGATTCAGTAAGGCTTTTTCAGTCAACTGTAGGTTACCGGGCATCCGTGAAAAGGCCCGGGCCCACAGGAGAGCATGTCCATGCCGGACGGAACCGCGGCATCTCAAGACGCGCGCGCACGGCGCAACCGACACCCGTCCGCCGCGGCCCCGGGGCCGCGCGATGTCAGTTTTGAACGGCTGGCCTCGACCGGCATTATTGTCATCTGCGCGCTGGCGGGGCTGCTCCTGTTCATGCGCGTCGTCCTCGAAATCCGCGCCCTCACCGTCAATGCCGAACTGGTCATCTCCATGGCGCTCCTGGCCATGGCCGGCGCGCTCAAGGCGTGGATCGAGAGCCGGCGCCGGGTCGAGGCGCTCGACCGCCAGGCCGCGCTTCTGCGCGACAGCGAGGCCCGTTACCGCGGGCTGGTGGCAAGTCAGGGCGACATCATCATCCGGAGGGCGCCGGACGGCAGGCTGACCTTTGCCAACAAGGTGTTCTGCGACCTGTTTGGCCTGTCGCCGGACCGTGCGGTCGACAGCACCCTGGCGCTCAACGTGATCGCGGCCGAGCCGGCAGACGGCGGCGGCGACGACGCACATGTCCGCTCCGAACAGCTGATCGAGACTGCCAACGGGAACCGCTGGTTCCTGTGGGAGGATTTCGCCATTCCCGGGCCCGACGGTGCGCCGTCGGAGATCCAGACCGTCGCCCGCGACATCACTGCCCAGAAGAAGGTCCATGACGATCTCGACCTCGCCAAGAAGCAGGCGGAAGAGGCGAACCGGGCCAAGTCCATGTTCCTTGCCGCCATGAGCCACGAGATCCGCACGCCGATGAACGGCGTGATCGGCATGGCCGACCTATTGACCGACACCAATCTGAGCCAGGAGCAGCAGAGCTATGCCCGGGCCATCCAGACATCCGGCAAGACGCTGCTGTCGATCATCGATGAGATCCTCGATTTTTCCAAGATCGAGGCCGGCAAGCTGGAACTCGAGCCCGAACCGTTGAACCTGGTCGGCGCGGTCGAAGACGTGGTCGAGCTTCTGGCGCCGCGCGCCCACAGCAAGGAAATAGAGATCGGCTGTTACATCGACCCGGCGGTCATGGTCGACGTGCTTGCCGATGAGACCCGCCTGCGCCAGATCATGCTCAATCTGGCGGGCAATGCGATCAAATTCACCGAAACCGGTGGCGTTGAACTGCTGGTCGAGCCGGCCCCCTCAGACGCCGGGGACTCGGCGGCCGGCAAGCCGGGCGGCCAGCGCGTTCGCTTCACGGTTTCCGACACCGGCATTGGCATGAGCCCCGAGGAAGTGGCGCATGTCTTCGACGAATTTTCGCAGGCCGATTCGACGCTATCACGCAAATACGGCGGCACCGGGCTCGGCCTGTCGATCTCGCGCAGCCTGATCCGGCTGATGGGCAGCGAGCTCGTGGTCGACACGGCGGCCGGCCGGGGCTCGGCGTTCAGTTTCGACCTCTGGCTGGAAGCGGCCGATGGCGGTACGCAAAACCCGGTCGACGCGCATGCCCTGCGCGACCGCACGGTCTGGATCATTTCCGAGCGCCCGGTATCGACGGCCGTGCTCAAACGGTATCTGGCGGCCTTCGGCGCGCGTGTCGAGACCGCATCCATTCTCGCCGACCTGGCCAAACCCGCCGGCGAAACCG
>JBPCWF010000713.1:0-3747 GCA_051009775.1 Hyphomicrobiales bacterium
GTCCAAGACCTTCGGCGCCGACGCCATCCGCCCGGTGATCGAAGCCGGCCAGCTCGTGTTCGGCGAGAACCGGGTCCAGGAGGCGATGGGCAAATGGCCCGGGCTAAAAGATCAGTATACGGATGTACAGGTCCATCTGATCGGACCGCTCCAGACCAACAAGGCGCGCGACGCGGTCGAACTGTTCGACTGCCTAGAGACGGTGGACCGGGAAAAGCTCGCCCGTGTGCTGGCCAGGGAGATGGATCGCGCGGGGCGCAAGGTGCCGGTCTTCGTCCAGGTCAATACCGGGGGGGAAGAACAGAAAGCCGGCGTGCTGCCGGATGAGACGGATGCGCTTGTCAGCTTCTGCAGGGAAGAGTGCGGGCTCGATGTCCGGGGCCTGATGTGCATTCCGCCGGTCGACGAGGAGCCTTCGCTCCATTTCGCGCTGTTGGAGAAAATCGCCCGGCGCAACGGCCTGAGCGGACTCAGCATGGGCATGAGCGCCGATTTCGAGACCGCCGTCGAGTTCGGTGCGACCCATGTGCGGGTCGGCAGCGCCATATTCGGACCGCGCGGCGCGCCGCTGGCTTAGGGCATCGTCCCTTCATGTGGAATCATTTGAAGGAACGATGCTCTAACTCCGAACCGTCTGCATGACGGTGTGCGGGCCGCAGCGCTCGAGTATCTTCAGCATGTCTTCGCGGGGGATCGCGACGCAGCCTTCGGTCGGGCCGCCGTCCAGGCGCATCAGGTGAAAGAAGATGCAGCTGCCGAAGCCGGGCCTGACCGGTGCGTCATTGTGGCCGAGGACGACCATGAGGTCGTAGAGGTGATCGTCGCGCCAAAGGGTCTCCGCGCTTGCCGGGTAGGGCAGCGTGACCGGTCTGTTGTAGCAGCGGTCGTCCGGGGCATCGCACCACCCATCGTCGGGTTTGATGCGGTGGACCGGCAGTGCGGTGCGCGGACGCGCTGTGCGGTCCGGACGATAGAACACGCATCTCATCGGCCAGGTGCCGACCGGTGTCGCGCCATCGCCCTCGCGCTTGTCGTGGATCAGGCCGGGCGGGCCCAGGGCGCATGGAATGCTGTGCGGCCCCGCCTTCAGCACGCCCCTGTGCTGGCGGCCGCGGACCTGGGTGACGATCAGTTCATCCAACGGCCGGTGCACTGAGTTCCATCCGTATTGAGATATTCCGTAGACAAACGACTTGCTCAGCGGGCGTAATCGTCCGTGTACACGTTTCGATCACCAAAAAGTCAAGAACAATTGACATGACTGGATTTCTTGAACCCCGCATGTGGCTAGACTAAGTGATAGGCCAGCAAAGCGCGAGCGAGACGGGCAAGACCATGAGCACGGCAAAGAAAATCCTGATTATCGATGACGACGACACCTTGCGGGAGTCAATGGAAGAGCAGTTTGCGCTTCACGACGAGTTTCAGGTGCAGGCTGTGTCCAATGCCGCCGACGGCGTGACCGCAGTCAAGGGCGAGCATTTCGACCTGATCATCCTCGATGTCGGTCTGCCGGACATGGATGGCCGTGAGGCCTGCAAGCTGATGCGTCGCAACGGCCTTAAGGCGCCGATCATCATGCTGACCGCGCAGGACTCTGAATCAGACACCATTCTCGGGCTCGATGCCGGCGCCAACGACTATGTGCCCAAGCCGTTCCGGTTCGGTGTTCTCCTGGCGCGCATCAGGGCGCATCTGCGCCAGCATGAGCAGAGCGAGGACGCAGTGTTCACGGTCGGCCCCTACACGTTCCGGCCGAGCGCCAAGACCCTGCTGTGCGAGGACCAGAGCAAGATCCGTCTGACCGAGAAGGAAACCTCGATCCTGAAGTATCTCTACCGCTCCGGAGAGCAGGTGGTCAGCCGCGACGTGCTGCTGCATGAAGTGTGGGGCTACAATTCGGGCGTCACGACGCATACGCTCGAGACCCACATCTACCGCCTGAGGCAGAAGATCGAGCGCGATCCGTCCAATGCGGAAATCCTCGTTACCGAATCGGGCGGCTACAAACTGGTTCCCTGAGCCCGCTGCCGGCGCTGTGGACGGGCAGTTGAAAACCCCCGCCTCCTCTTGCGTATTTAAAGGACTCAGCCGATAGTGTCGGCGGCGCCAGTGAAGTTCGTGCGGCGGCGGCCACAATACCGGTCGGGGGGGACCCGACCTTCGTCCGGAGGCTGGGGACGGGGATGAGCGTCAAAGACGACGTTACATTGCTGAAGAGGATTCCGCTTTTCGCAAAGGTCGACGAGTCGCGTCTTAACGTGCTCGCGTTCTCGACCGAGCGGGTCAATGTGCCCGCGGGAAAAGCGCTCTACAAGGACGGCCAGCCGGGCAACGCGGCTTATGTCATCGTCGACGGCGAAGTCGGCATCAAGCGCGCGAAAGCGCCGGACGACGAGTTCGACGTGCTAGCGCGCAGCGGGTCTCTGATCGGTGAGCAGTCGATGTTCGCCGGCGTGCCGCACCGGGGCACGGCGACGGCCGTTTCGGATGTCGAGGCGATGAAGATCTCAAAAGAGCTGTTCTACCGGGTGGCGGAAGAGTTTCCGGATCTCGCCATAGAGGCCGTCCGTGCGGTGAGCAAGAAGCTCGACGCCACCCTGTCCGACCTCAATCTGGTGCAGCGTCAGCTCTAAATTTCCAGCGTCGCCAGGATCGGCACGTGGTCGGAGGGCTTGTCCCAGCCGCGGGCGTCCTTGATCACATCCACGCTCGTGCAGGCGCCATTGAGCGCAGGCGTCACCCAGACGTGGTCGAGGCGGCGCCCCTTGTCCGCGGCGCGCCAGTCGCGCGCCCGGTAGCTCCACCAGGTGTAGAGCTGCTCCTCGGGGGGAATATGCGCGCGCACCGCGTCGTGCCAGCCGGCCGATGCCTGGACGCCCGACAGGTGTTCGACCTCGACCGGCGTATGACTGACCACTTTCAGCAATTGCTTGTGCGACCAGACGTCGGTTTCCAGAGGTGCGATATTGAGATCGCCGACCAGCACCATCCGGTTCGTATGGCCGTTGCCGGCGCCTGAGAACCATGAGGTCATCTCGGTCAGAAAATCGAGCTTGTGGGCAAACTTGTCGTTGACGTCAGCGTCCGGTTCGTCACCGCCGGCAGGCACGTAGAAATTATGCAGGACGACCGGCTCGGCGCCTTGCGTCAACCTGACCGCAACATGACGTGCATCGCCCTTGCCGCAGAATTCCCTGGCGCTGATATCGGCGAAGGGCTGGCGCGAGGCGATCGCCACGCCATGATATCCGGGCTGGCCGTTAATCGCGATGTGCTCATAGCCCATCTTGCGCAACGGTTTCTCCGGAAACTCGGAATTGCGCACCTTGGTTTCCTGGAAACAGAGCACGTCCGGGCTGAACTCGGCGGTGAAGCGCTCGACCAGCGGCATGCGCAGGCGGATCGAATTGATGTTCCAGGTGGCGATCTTGATTTTCATGCGGTGCCCGACGTCGTCTGAGGAGGGGGCAGATTACAGCAAACCGCGCGGAGCACTACAGCGCTTTGCGCGATGCGATGTCCTGAAGGAACGATGCTTAGGCCAAAAAAGAATGGCGTCCGGCTGGGGGACCGGACGCCACGCGCTGTTTGCGCTCTTTGGCGCCAGGAGGGGAAACCGGCGCCTTAGATCACCGGTGGCCGTTCGAGCGGGGGGCAATAAGGCCGAGTGATCCGGTGATTCATCTATGATGATTAAATGGGAGACGACCCGGCGGATTTCAATCAACCGGGCCAACTTTTTTG
>JBPCWF010000714.1:0-7070 GCA_051009775.1 Hyphomicrobiales bacterium
CCATGATGGATCAGGTGACCGGAGAGCTCGAGGACGAGGGCGTGCCGCCGGAGGACATCAGGTTCGAAGCCTTCGGTCCGGCCTCGGTCAGCAGGAAGGCCGCGGAGCCCGAAGACATCGATACCGGCGAAAACGCCGCCGCGTCCTTCACCATCGAGTTCCTGCGCTCCAAGAAGACCGTGCAATGGACGCCGGGCACGGCCAGCCTGCTCGAGCTGGCTGAAGCCAATGGCGTCAAAGCGCGGTGCGGCTGCCGCGCGGGCAATTGCGGGACCTGTGCAATAGCGGTCAAGCGCGGCACCGTCGGGCATATCCGTCCGCCGGGCAAGGACCTGGAAGGCGACACCTGCCTGCCCTGCATCGCCCAGCCGAAAAGCGATCTGGCGCTCGATATCTAGAGCATGCCTCCCGAAAGTGGGCACCGGTTTCGGGAAAAGACATGCTTTAACAAAGAACCAGGGCGATGACGCGAACCAGAATGATCGCGACACGCTTTAGGCCGTTTCAGAGAGAGTTAGAGGCGATCAGCAGGCCGGGGCCATCCATTGTCCCCGGCCTGACGCGTGTCGGGATGATGCGGCCGGGCGTCGATCAAGCCCCCCGGCGCCCGGTCCGCTCTACCGGAGCATATGATCGGCAAGCACCCTATTTGTTTGGAATTTTGGTCGACGTCAGCGGCGTGGTGACCCCGTTGACGTGGTAGTTGTGGCACTGTCGGCAGTCTTCGCCGGCCGTCGCCCGTTCATGGCACTGGGAGCAGGTCTGCTTCTGCACCGGCTTGAAGTTCGACTGAAACACGCTGGGGTCGAACGCCTTATAGGTCTTGGCGCTGTCCGCCTTCAGATTGAGTTCGTGACAGGTCAGACAGCCCTTGTCTCCGAACAGGCCGAGATGGGGCTCGTGCGTGAAGGACGTGAAATGCTCCAAAGGCCGGGCGGTCGGCGCCGGCCCCCAGTTGACCAGCCGGCTGCCGTTCTTGGCCGCATCGACGCTGTGGCATTTCGTGCATTTGCCCTGGGCGTCCTTCGCCGTGAGCGCCTCGAAGGCGGGTGCCGCGAGCTTCGAGCGGTCTGCGGCGAACATGCCGCCGGTGAAATCGAGCCAGGCGCGCATGAACGGATCTTCATGACCCCTGGGTTTGTAGAGCACCGCAAACTCCTTGCGGTACCAGCCGCCGAACTCCGCCCAGCTCTCCACATCAGGCAAGGCCGGGATGTCTTCCGAAGCCGTGTCCGCGGTTTCCTCTTCGGCCTCGTCCGCCGAACCCGATGTTTCGGCGTCGTCGTCTGAGATTATCTCCTCATCATCGCCGGAGAGCGTGTCGGATGTGTCGCCTTCGGCCGGCGGCTCTTCGTCATCGGCAAGGATGTCGTCCGCCTCATCCTCTTCGCCAGCGTCCTCCTCCGCCGCGGTTTCGTCGGCGGGCTCTGGCGATGTGTCCCCCGCGGCCGCCGGATTGGCGTAGGCCACGCGTTCGCCGCGGCGATGGCGCGCCACCTCCTCGTCGAGATCGGGCAGCCACTCCCGCTTGGCGGCGAGCAGGACGTCTCTGGGCATGCTTGCGGTCAGGGCATCTACAAGCGTGGCATCGATCTCCGCGCCCGTCGCCCAGCCGAGGCGCTGCATGGCATCCGAGGCCCTCCAGGTCGCGAGCGCATAGAGCAGCTCCTTGACCTCCCACACAAACTCCTCGACCGCCGACAGCTCCTCCTTCGTCGCTTCGGTCAGGTCCAGGAGGTCGAGCTCGCTCACCGTGTCGAGCATCTGCCTGCGGTCCTCGTCCCGGCCGATCAGGAGTTTCATCAGCGGCGTGATTTCCGCTTCCGACAGTTCGGGCCATTGCCCGACCGGGACGTTCTTCTCCTTCAGCGTCTCGACGTCGAGGCCCGGCAGCGTGAGCAGGGAAATGCCCTTGTGTCCCGTGGTCCGGTCGAGCCCGACGATCTGGCCGAGATGGCAGCGCGAGCAGGTTTCCTCGAACGGCCTTACATCCATTCGCCGCATCTCCTGCCCGGCGGCATGGCAGTCCACACACGCCTCCGGCGGTTTCCGCGACGGGTCGTTTTCCTTTCGCGTCTTCGGGAAATGGTCGCCGAAATGCTTGGAATGGTCGAACGCGATCCGGGTACGGCGCTCGAACGGATAGCTGCTGAACTCCGGGTGACTGTTCTTGAAGCGGTCGAACTGAACCGTATGGCAGGTCTGGCACCGGGCATCGGGGACGGATGTCAGATTGCCCTGATCGCCCCGGTGCTCGAAGTGGCAGGTGGCGCAGAACACGCCCTCGGCAAAGGTTCGCGAGACCGGAAGGACCACACCACGCACCTTGGCAGCCACCGGCCTCGGTGTGGTTTCGGCAAGCGTTCGCAGCCGATAGGTCCTGGCGTTGAGCGCCTCAGCCGCAAGCCCATGCGGGTTCAACGGCATCCGCCCGACGTCATGGCAGGTGATGCAGGCCTTGCTGTCCATATGCGGCTTGGCCGACGCGAAGGTCGCGCGCAGCCAGCTGAACCGGTTCTCGGTGATATTGGAATGGCAGCTCGAGCAGGTTTCGACCGCACTGTGCGCGCTCGACATGGCACCGGGCATCAGGATCTTGGTGTCGGCGTTGTAGGTCATGGCCAGAACCAGGCAGCCGACCGTGAGCAGCCCCGTCCAGATGGCGACCGCACCGCGTTTCGCGCGCATGCTGAGGCGCGGCGTACAGGGCGGTATCGGCTGCGAGCACGTACCGTCCTCGCCCGGCCCATGTTCGCACGGGCCCCCGCTTGACGGCGCCCGGCGGCAGCGCCATTCGGAACCGACCTGGGACGGCGCACATTCGAAGGTCGCCTGGCAGTTGCCGCGCCTGCCGGGGCCGACCCGGCACGGTTCGCCTGCCGCCAGCCGCCCGCACACCCATCTCTGGTTGGGCCGTTCATAGGCGCCTTTGCGGATGCCGAAGTCGCGCAGCACTCTCACCTCAGGGCGCCCCCGCGGTAAAGGCATAGACGATCGCCACATGGGCGATGGTCATCACGACCATACCGTAGGTCGCCGGGATGTGGATGAAAAGCCACGTCTTGAGCGCGCCCTGGTGGGCATATTCGAAGTCCAGCTTGTGTTTGACGTCGACCAGATCCCTGATCGACTTGAGCGTCTCTTTCGACGGCTCGTCCAGATAGCGTTCGACATTGTCGAACTCGGCCGCGATGCGCCGTTCCGGCCGGCGCGAGTGCCGCAGGTGCGACAGCAGGAATTGCGGCCGCCTGAAGAACCCGTGCAGCGTGTCGACATAGAGATTTGACAGCATCTGCAGGCCGGTTTCGTTCACCGCATTCATCACCAGACCGTTGGCCTGCTGCGCCAGCTCGGCGCGGAAGGCCGGTATCCGCTCGAACACGATGCGGTTGGGTCCGTGCTCGAGGCGCCCCGGGATCGCGCGCGACAGATAGGCGCCGGTCATGCCGCTCAGCACGACAGTCACGAACAGCGACCACAAGGCCCATTCCATCGCCGTATCGGGTAAGGTCATGTCCGTGTGAAGCAGGAACAGGGCAACCATGACGTAGCCGGTATAGATGTGGACCTGCATCCACAGGCTCGCCCGGCCCAGCGGCAGCATCGGAAGCTTCTTTCTGACGTTGAACAGAACCTGGACGACCATTCCGGCGAACAGGATCCAGCCGTCGAAGAACCTCGGATCGCGCAGCGCCGTGTCATAGAGCCAGACCAGCCAGAACAGCAGCGCCACGGCGACGGCGGTGATGACCGAGTTTTGGATGATGCGTCGCATGGCTTCTCCGCAGAACCTATGACGCGGCGTTCAGCCAGGAGGACAGCGAACCCGTGTCCTGGATATCGATGCGCACCAGCGCGTCATGAGGACAGGCCCTCTGGCAGGCCGGCCCGCCGAGCTGGCCGGCGCAGAAGTCGCATTTCGTCGCCTTGACGATCTGCACGCCGTTCTCGTCGGTGAGGAACGCGCCGCCGGCATCCCTGATCTCCGCCATGCGGATGTTGTCATAGGGACACGCACTGGCACAGGCGGCGCAGCCGACACAGGTGGCATCGTCGATGATGACGTTGCCTGTGTCGTCGTCGCGGTGAATCGCGCCCGTCGGGCAATCGATCAGGCAGACCGCGTCCGCGCAATGCATGCAGGCATGGGCGACCATCAGGTTCTGATGGGTGGTCCCGTCCCGCACGAAACGGGGGTTGTTGTCATGGGCAGCCGCACAGGCGCGCACGCAGTCGTCGCAATTGACACAGCGATCGGTGTTGATCGCCATTGCCTTCGTGCCGTTCATCAGCCGCGTGTCGACCAGGAAATCGAACATCGACTGCGGCAGACCGTTCGCGTTTGCCACCACCGGCAGCGCGTCGCCCGCTTTCGCCATCGGCCGGAACCATCTGGCCTTGGATTCCCCCGGCACGGCGGTATCCGGCAGCGACGGCAGCACGTGCTCCACGACGACCTCGTAGGGTATCCGGATCAGGTCGACATAGCCGATCGCCCGCAGGCCGTACCGGTTCCCGGCCGGCACTTCGTCCCGCTCGGCTTCGACGATCTCGGTCAGGCCGAACACATCGTTCTTGCCCAGGAACCCCGCGGTCTTTTCCCCATGGCCGCACCGCTCGCTGACACGTGCGAAACCGGAGCGGACCAGCAGTATGCCGTCCGGGGTATGATCCTGTTCGCAGATCACCGGTTCCTGTTCGATGATCAGGGTCCCGCCGTCATCTTCCGCAATCGTGCGCTGGTAGGGATGGGTCCAGTCGAATGACCCGTGGGTCTCGAAGGTTGAACGCTCGGCGATAATCTTGAGCATCTCGCCGTCGAATTCGGCGAACAGCGGCACTTCCAGAAGCGCGTCCTGCAAGCCCCGTTCGCTGTAAAGCAGGTCGGTGTGGCCGCGGAACACATCCGACCACATCCGCAGGTCGCGCACCCCCGGCCACCGCAGCTCCAGCAGGAACGTATTGTCCTCGCCGGCAATCATCGTATGGCTCCTGGCGCTCCGCGTGAGCGCCGCCGAGACACCGAACATCTCGTCCCTGCCCATGTAGAACGTGTGGCGCTCGAAATCGTCGACGCGGATCGACACCGGCTCGCTCTGACCGGGTGTCGAGTCGATCTGCTGCTGGTGCGCCCTGGACGGCGGCCAGCTGTGGGCGCGCGATCTCTGCAGTGCCGCCAGGTTGCGTGCTTCGGGAACCTCGGAGTTGCGCCACAGCTGCGACACGGCCTGAAACCAGGTCATGGTTTCGCGTTTCTGGAACCGCAAAGCCGCATGCTCGTCGCTCGACATCATCAGTCCGCGAACGGACCCGCGCAGAATCAGGAACACCGACCCGCCGTAGTCGCCCTGGGAGAAGATCACATCGCCACGGTCGTAGCGCACGATCCGCCCCTCATTGGCGATGATGTCACCCAGCGGCAGATCGTCCGGAAACGCGTCTTCGTCAACGTCCTCGAAAACCGGGAGCGAAAGAATCCCGCTGACGTCGTGGGACGGTATCGGCTCGTCGCCGAACGGCATGGCCCACCGGCGCCAATTTCCAACATGTCGAACCTGAACCAAGCGGACCTCCGCCGTGTTTCAATCACATTCCAACGTCAAGTGAGCCCGCCAAGCGATTCGACGGACTCCCTTGTTCTTCTGCCGACCGGTCCAGCCCAAACTGCAGGCCTGTGGGGCCCGGACCCAGCGACGTCGCCAACAGCCCGACCAAGCGGACATGGTTCAAGAAGAGGGATGCGAGACCGCAATGACAGAACCGGCGGTTGCGCTTTTCAGGATAAACGCGCACCGCGATACGTCATTGCCTACTCCCTGTTTCCTTGCTCATCCGGTATCTCACGGCCGCCCCGCATATCGCATTGCCGCGCCCCGTTTTCGGGGAATTGGCATACCGGTTCGAACACTCACTCAAGCTCGGCTCAGGAGTGATCGTTAATCAGGATGGTGGCAACAGATTGACGGAAATGTACAATTTCGTTGACCGGAACTGCGCCTGTGGATGGCGCAAATCCGTCACACCGGTCACACCGGTCACACCGCGAGTGCGGGCGCTGGCAGGATCTGGCGCAGACGGGCGCCGACGCCCGCGGCGCGGTCCCATTCGCCGGGATAGCCGAGCGAAACCTCTTCGAACCGCACGCCGTCCAGCATCCGGCTGCCGGGCAAATGCAGATGCCCGTAGACCACCGCTTCCGCATTGAACCGCAGGTGCCAGTTCTCGGTCGCACGGGTTCCGCACCAGATCGAGAATCGCGGCGTTCGCTCAAGCGCGATCAGGTCCCGGCGCAGCGGGAAATGGTTGACCAGCACCAGACGCCGGCCGTCGGCCGCAGCATCGGCCAGACGGCGTTCGGTCAGGAGCACGCGCCGCTCGCACCACGCCTGGCAGGTATGGTGCGGTTCCGGCTCCAGAAGCCCCTCATCGCCGCACACCGCACCGCCGTCCCGCGCCCAGGCGACCGCGTCCTCCAGCGCCACATGGTCTGGCCGGAAGCTGTAATCGTAAAGCAGGAACATGGGCGCGATGACAGTCTCCTGGCCGCCCTCCGCGCCAGGCCACGACACATAAGGGTCCTCCGGCGTCAGCGCGCCGAAACTGCGGCAGACCTCGACCAGCCGCCGGTACTTGTACTCCCCCTTGAGCGGCCAAGGGTCCGGGTCGATGGTCCACAGATCGTGATTTCCGGGCACCCAGATGACCTGTGCGAAACGCGGTGTCAGCGTCTCCAGAGCGAACCGCAGGTGCTGCTCGGTCTCGCCGATATCGCCGGCCAGGATCAGCCAGTCATGCCGATGGGGCGCAAGCGCCTCGAGTGCCGCGCGGTTGACCGGGCTGCCGAGGTGGAGATCGCTGATGGCATGGAGTTTCATGACGTTACCAAGCCGCCGTTTCGACGATAGTCAACACCGCCGGCAGATACCCGGCATTCCCGTACTGCCACATGAAGCCGGCCAAACCTCTCAAATATTTAACCTTTCCGACGGCGGGCGATGTGCGAAACCCTGGCATTCCCGTCTTCGATTACATATATTGGCGCTGAGCTGGATTCGGGAACTCAACGGTCA
>JBPCWF010000715.1:0-5572 GCA_051009775.1 Hyphomicrobiales bacterium
TTGCGATCGATGCCGTCGGATCGATCGTCGCCAAGGGGGGGACATAGGGTCGAACCATGTCAAGGAGCAAGAAAACCATCGATCAGGATCTGATCCGCGACCTGGCCGCCCTGCTGAAGGAGACGGATCTGTCCGAGATCGAGCTGGAACAGGACGACTGGCGGATCCGGATCGCACGCTCGGCGCCGGGCGAAACGGTTGTGATGCGCCCGACACCCGCCGCGGCCGAAGCACCTGCCGAGACTGCGGCCGCGGACGTCGACCCGGCCAGCCATCCCGGTGCCGTGCCCTCGCCGATGGTCGGAACCGCATATCTCGCCTCGGCGCCGGGAGCGGGGCCGTTCGTCGAGATCGGCACGGAAGTCGCCGAAGGGCAGACCCTGTTGATCGTCGAAGCCATGAAGACCATGAACCACATCCCCGCGCCGCGCGCCGGCAAGATCGCCGCCGTGCTGGTCGAAGACGGTCAGCCCGTCGAGTTCGGGGAACCGCTCATGATCATCGAGTAGCCCGACCGCGGACCGGCCCGGGCAATGTTCGACAAAATCCTGATCGCAAACCGCGGCGAAATCGCCCTCAGAGTCCTGCGCGCCTGCCGCGAGATGGGCATTTCCACGGTCGCGGTTCATTCGACCGCCGACGAAGATGCCATGCATGTGCGGCTCGCCGACGAGAGCGTATGCATCGGCCCGCCGTCGGCGCTTGAGAGCTACCTCAACATCCCGAGCCTGCTGGCGGCGTGCGAGATCACCGGGGCCGAGGCGGTGCATCCCGGCTACGGGTTCCTGTCGGAGAACGCGCGGTTCGCCCAGATCCTGCGCGAGCACGACATCACCTTTATCGGACCGACGCCCGAGCACATCACGTTGATGGGCGACAAGATTGCCGCCAAGAAATCGGCGATCGATCTCGGGCTGCCGGTGGTGCCGGGCTCGGACGGCGAGGTCGGCGATGATGCAGACGCGCTGAAAGTTGCCGAGAGCATCGGCTATCCGGTTCTGATCAAGGCCGCGGCGGGCGGCGGCGGGCGTGGCATGCAGATCGTGCGCTCGCACGACGACCTGAGTTCGGCGCTGTCGACCGCGCGTGCCGAGGCGCGTGCCGCGTTCGGCGACGATTGCGTCTATATGGAGAAGTTTCTCGACAAGCCGCGCCATATCGAAATCCAGGTCATCGCCGACGGCAAGGGCAATGCCGTCCATATGGGCGAGCGCGACTGCTCGCTGCAGCGGCGGCATCAGAAGGTCTGGGAGGAAGCGCTGTCGCCCGCGCTCAATCAGGCGCAGCGCGACCGGCTCGGCAATCTGGTGGCCAAGGCGATGGCGGATCTCGGTTATCTCGGTGTCGGAACCGTGGAGTTCCTGTACGAGAACGGCGAGTTCTATTTCATCGAAATGAACACCAGGCTGCAGGTTGAGCACCCGGTGACCGAAATGATCACCGGCATCGACCTGGTGCAGGAACAGATCCGCATCGCCGACGGCGCGGCACTGAACCTGTCGCAGGACGACATCGTGCTGAGCGGTCATGCGATCGAGTGCCGCATCAATGCGGAAAACCCGAAAACCTGGACCCCCTCGCCCGGCCTGATCGAGGCGTATCATCCGCCGGGCGGGCTCGGGGTCCGCGTCGATTCCGGCGTCTATGCCGGTTACCGGATCCCGCCTTACTATGACAGCCTGATCGGCAAGCTGATCGTGTTCGGCAAGAACCGCAACGAATGCATGATGCGTCTCAGGCGCGCCCTGGACGAATTCGTGATCGAAGGCATCGAAACCACGATTCCACTTTTTCAGGATCTGCTGTTGCAGGCCGATATAATGAACGGCGACTACGACATTCACTGGCTCGAGGAGTACCTCGCGGACGCCTGACGGATCAGAGATGACACCGATTACGCCGCAGATTCTGCTCAAGGCCTACGCCGCGGGCATCTTCCCGATGGCCGAAAGCGCCGATGACGACGCCCTCTACTGGATCGATCCGGACAAGCGCGGCATCCTTCCGCTCGACGCGTTCCACCTGCCGCGGCGGCTGCGGCGCACGGTGCGCGCCGCGCCCTTCGACATCAAGGTCGACAACGCCTTCTCCACCGTGATCGAGGCCTGTGCCGGAAGCGCTCCCGGACGCGAGAGCACCTGGATCAATCCGCGCATCCGCTCGCTCTACGAGCAGCTCCATCGCATGGGCTTCTGTCATACCGTCGAGGCGTGGCAGGACGACGAACTGGCCGGCGGGCTTTACGGGGTCAAGATCGGCGCCGCGTTCTTCGGCGAAAGCATGTTCTCCAGAACGCGCGACGCCAGCAAGGTGGCGCTGGTGCATCTGGTCGCCCGTCTCATCGCCGGCGGCTTTGAGCTCCTGGACACCCAGTTCGTGACCGAACACCTGTCGCGGTTCGGCACGGTCGAAGTGTCGCGGGAGGACTATCACGCACGTCTCGAGCACGCGCTCCAGAAAGATGCCGATTTCTATTCGTTCGACGGCGACGGCGATCCGGAGGCGGTCTTGCAACTGGTCAGCCAGATGTCATAGACCGGATGCTCAACCGCGTTGAGCCCGGGACTGTCGGCGAACATCCACCCGCTGAAGATGCGGCGCGGCGCAGCGTCGCTGCGCAACTCGTGGACCTCGACAAAGGCGGTCGTCTTGGGCGGCTCCGTCGGCGGGCGCGAATAGCACACTCTGGCCGTAACCTCGAGTACGCCGAAGATCTTCTTGGCGTTGAGCGGCACCTCGAAACTGGTGATCTTGGCGGTGATCTTGTCCAGGCCGGAAAACACGGCAATCTGGTTTTCGATCTTCTCGGCGCCCGCCGGCGCACCAAGGGCGAGCACCACCATGCCGGCGGCAACTGCGGCCGCGACGGCCCTCAACAGCGATCGATGGTTCATATCGGCAATCGTTTCTCAGACCCTGCGACGCGCGCCTACAACTGCGCCTCGACCCTTATGCGCACATAGTCGGCGGTCCAGCCGCCGGCCGAATCGCACAGAGCCGGCTTGAGCAGGTCGACAACCTCCCCAAGGGCGTCGTCCTGTTCGGCGCCGAACTGCTCGAAGAACGGCGACCTGAATGTCATCAGCCAGCCGCCCATGCCGGTCGGCAGGGGCGTCGGGCGCGGGAACAGGCCGGCCCGCTTCACCGTGAACCCGTGGCCTTCGAGCATCTCGCGATATTCGTCCGGCGTCGGATAAAACCACGGACCGGCGATCGACTGGTCGCCGGTCCGTTTCCATGCCACCGCCCGCATGGCGGTGACGATCGCCGCCACGTTGCCATGGCCGCCGAACTCGGCGACGAAGCGTCCGCCGGGCCGCAGAGCCCGCACGATGCCCTCGATCACTTCCTGCGGCCGGGTCATCCAGTGCAGCGCGGCATTTGAGAACACGGCATCGAACTCATGCTCGAATGTGAGCGCATGACCGTCCATGAACCGGGCGTCGATGCCGGCCGCACGGGCGGCACCCAGCAGGTCCTCGCTGGCGTCGACCCCGACGACGTCGGCGCCGGCTTCGGCGATCCGGCGGGTCAGGGCACCGTCTCCGCAGCCCAGATCGAGGATACGCTCGCCGGATTGGGGGTTGAGCCACTCCAGCACCGCGGCGCCCAGATCGGACACGAACCGGGCGTTCCGGTCATAGGCTTCCGCGGACCAGACCTGCCGTTCAGCGGGCGCGGTCCGGGTCATTGCGACGTATCTTGGGTGGCATTGTCCTGCTTCTTGTCGTCGCCGGTGAACAGGAACTGGCTGATCATGCCGAACAGGTCGAGCGCGCCCTGGGTGTGCTCGATAGTGCCGCCGTCGGCCAGCATCTCTTCATCGCCGCCCGGGTCGATCGCAATGTACTTGTCGCCCAGCAGGCCTTCGGACGTGACCTTGGCGGACGAGTCCGCCGGCAGCTTGACGTCCCGATCGATCGCGAACACGACGGCGGCCTCAAAGGTCTCCGTATCGAGCCGCTGCTCGACGACGGACCCCACCTTGATGCCCGAGACGCGGACATCGCTGCCCGTGGTGATGCCGTCGACGCTCTCGAAGTTCGCCTTGAGCGTATAACCGCCGGTGCCCGCACGGATATCGGCGGTCTTGTAGACGAAGGTGAAGAACCCAACCGCGATCGCGATCACGACCGCACCGATCACTGTCTCGATGACGTTGCCCTTCATCGGTCACATGTCCTCTCTTGCAGGTATGTCGTGCTGGCGTCGGGAAACGCCACCTCAGGTGCGTTACATAGCACAACGGCTATTGCGGCCGCCACGCCTCGTAGTCGCCGGTGGCCTTGGGTCTTTGCGAGGGTTTGAGAAGGCTGCCTTCGGGCCTGTAGGCCTCGGTCGTGCCGGTCATGTTCGGCCGGTGCGGCAACTGCCATTCGCGGACCTCATAGTCCTCTTCGTCGGGCAGCGTGTCGACCGTGTGGTGGAGCCAGCCATGCCAGTCCGGCGGCACCATCGACGGTTCGGCCAGGCCGCTGTAGATGACCCAGCGCCGGTCGCCGCCGCGCTCACGGTAGTAGATGTTGCCGAACTCGTCCTCGCCGACCCGTTCGCCTTTGCGCCAGGTGAAAAACCGTGTGCCCAGGGTCTGCCCGTTCCACCAAGTGAAGACCTGCGTAATAAAGCCCATCTGCTCGCGATCCCGGTTCTGAATTAGGCAAATAGCACTCGGCCAGTGTGGCCGGAATATGACCTAAGACAAACGATGCGTCCAGCGTCCATTTGGACAATTCAGAGCCGCTTTGACGGGGCAAATTGGGTTGCCCGGCACTGGCGAATCGCACATCGGGAATCATCGCGGCGACAGGAACACTTTCCCACCTGCCCGGTCCGGGTGGGAATTCTGCCTCTCCCTCACGGTGCCCTCCGGCGTGCCGCGCAGGAACCGGTGTTTATGGTTAACGAAACCCTAACGGAAATCGGCTGTGCATGAGTGCGATTATGCCCCTTGCCTATTGCCGTTCGAGGCCGCAGAATTCCTGCAGTTCCTCCCGATTCGAACAGCCAATTCCAACTTATCCACATACCGTCCACTACATCTTGTGGTAAGATTGCGTTAACACACTAGTTCTTGACGGGCCCGGCTGACTCGTCATAGTGTCAGTACTCGCTGAGGGGCGACGATCACTGGCCGGAACAGTCCATTACACCCGGCCGAAGTTGATCCCAAAAAAACGACTTGTATTGCTTGTGTCGCACGTCTCGAAGGGCCCGTCCGGGCCGTGACGGCGTGCACATAGCGGGGGGACATTTGTCCCCATCACAGGGAGTACGTGTGCCGGCGTCGGGCCGTTGCCCAAACGGATGCCGGGTATGTGTTCGTTGTGAAGCGGGCGAATTATGCCCAGAGGCCAGAAGGGAAGAAGATGCGGATCAAACGCTGCTACACGAAGAAAGGTGCATCCCCATTCGAAGGGATTGAGTTCAGAACAACCACGAGCGAAATCCGCAATCCGGACGGCTCAATCGTATTCAGGCTCGAGGATATCCAGGTTCCCGCGGCATGGAGCCAGGTGGCAAGCGATATCCTGGCGCAGAAGTATTTTCGCAAGGCGGGGGTTCCCGCGCGCCT